>JAFQUQ010000028.1 GCA_017408395.1 Oscillospiraceae bacterium | reverse complement strand
TTGCAGCCTCTGGAGTTAAGTATACGGATAAGGCTGAGCTTAATGCCGCAGTCAATGGCAACAACGTTATACTTTGCATTTGCTGTTCTTGAATACCAACGCTTTTTGCAGCTGACAGCCTTTACAGCATCAGTCGGAATTTCTGTAGCGGCAAGGATTTCAAGAGCCTTTTCCTTGGGCGTATCAATACTCGTGAAAAAGACCTTACAGGTGCCGTTGTCACGGATATGACGGGTAAGCTCTCTCGTGTCCATACCCTCAATTCCGGGGATATTGTAATCCTCCATAACCTCGTTGAGTGTTTTGGTTGTACGGAAGTTAGAGGGAATATCGTTGTATTCTCTTACCACCAGACCGCCGATTGTGGGAACCTTTGACTCAAAATCATCATCACAAGTTCCGTAGTTACCTATAATCGGATATGTCATTACAACAGCCTGATATGTGTATGCAGGGTCGGAAATAATCTCCTGATAACCGAGCATCGCCGTGTTGAAAACAAGCTCGCAGACACGTTCGCACGAGCTGCCGAAGCCTCTGCCGTAAAACTCAGTACCGTCTTCAAGTACTATTTTTCTGTCATACTGCTCAAACTGAATTATTTTCTGTTTATCCATACTGCTTTACCTCCGCATACAGTTAATTCACATTTTCCGCTGACCGACATTCCTTCAAAAGGAGTGCTTCTGCCCATTGAAAGAAATTCATCAGGGTCGATTTTATAGTTTTCTTCAAGATTATAAACACAGTAGTCATCCGGACTAAGCTCCAGACCGAAGCGTTTTCTCGGGTTAATTGCCATAAGCTCAATAAGCTTGTGAAGTGTTATTGCACACTCTTCCTTCACAAGCTGTGTAAAAAGCACGGGGAAGGCGGTTTCAATACCGACAACACCCATAAGGCTGTCTTTGAGACCCTTTGACTTTTCCTGAGCACTGTGCGGTGCGTGGTCGGTTGCTATCATATCGATAGTACCGTCTTTTATGCCTTCGATAAGGGCTTGCCTGTCGGCCTTACTGCGTATAGGAGGATTCATTTTAAATCTGCCGTCCTCCTGCAGGTCGCAGTCATCAAAAACAAGGTAATGCGGAGCGGTTTCACAGGTGACATCCACTCCCCTTTTCTTAGCTTGTCTGATTAATTCAACGCTCTCTTTTGTCGATATATGGCAGACATGGTATTTACAGCCAACCTGCTCGGCAAGACGCAAATCGCGTTCAATAGGCTTCCATTCGCTTTCACTGCAAATTCCCTTGTGACCGTTCACCCTTGCATATTCTCCGTCGTGTATATATCCGCCGTTAAGCAGAGAATTATCTTCACAATGGGCAACCATAATTTTATTTAAGGCTTTGGCTTTTTTCATTGCCTCAAGCATCATTTCTTCGCTCTGCACTCCCCTGCCGTCATCAGAAAAAGCACAGCAATACGGAGCAAGTTCTTCAAAATCTGAAAGCTGTTCACCTTTTTGTCCTACGGTAATCGAAGCATAAGGGTGAACCTTGATTACCGCATCCGAGTCAATTATGTCAAGCTGCTGCTTAATCGACTCCACACAGTCCGGCACCGGGTTAAGATTAGGCATTGAAAAAACATCCGTATATCCGCCTCTCGCCGCAGCGGCAGTACCGCTTGCAATGGTTTCCTTATAAAAAAAACCCGGCTCTCTGAGATGAACGTGAACATCACAAAAGGCGGGAAATATAATACAATTATTAAATTTGAAGACGCTATCCTGACCTCCCTGAAGAGTGAATTCAGAGAAATCTGTTTTAACAAATCTACCGTTTTCATATTTAAGACAATTATTAAATACGGCCTTCATATTTTCTCCTTTAAACATACCGCTAATCTGTAAAAACCTTAACAGATATGTTACCACATACCGACTGTTTTGTCAATAAACACGAGGGTAAAACGAGGTTAAATTAAGCCTTATTTTTTTATGCAATTTAACCATAATTCCGATTTATAATTTGTTATTGTAATTAATGAAAATGAGTGGTATTATATTTTA
>JAFQUQ010000002.1 GCA_017408395.1 Oscillospiraceae bacterium | reverse complement strand
TCGGGATGCGGAAAGGAAGAAATATCCGTGCAGCTGGAAAGTGAAACAACAATTGCGGAGTCAACTTCAACCGCAGCCGAAACGGTAACAGCGGCATCAACGCAAAAAGCAGCAGAGGCAACAGCCGCCGAAACCACTGCTGCGGCAACAACTGAGGAAACAACAACTGAAACCACCACCGAAGAAACAACCGAGCAGACAACAACAGAAACCACCACGACAACAGCTGAAACGACCACAACAGCCGAAACAACTGTTGAAACAACAGCCGAAACAACAACCACCACAGCCGAAACAACGGAAATAGTCACGGAATTCACTCTGACAGATAACGATCTGGAATTGCTGATGAATATGCCTGAGATTGTTTTTGTGATGTCTCATTATTATAGTAATTATAATGTTCATTATGATGATTATGACCATAAAAATATAATGGGTGTATATGTTACAAATAAAGGTGAGATAAAATTTTTTGATTTCGGAAAATTTACGCATACAGAAACATATAGTATCCCTGATGTGTATGATCAACTTGAAGAAGCCACTTGTGACGACGTAGTTATTTCAGAAAACATACGATTGGATGAATTATTGGATTATTATGAACTACTGATGAATATTGACAAAGATGCGGAAATAAATGCATATCAGAATTATGAAGATGTTATATATGGACAATATAATTGGTATGGACTGCGTAGTAATTCAGAAGGTACACAAGAATTGATATATATATATGGTTTTGGCGATGCTATTTATGAGAATAAAGATATAAATGCACAGGATTTATATATGACCATTGGAATATTTATTGAAGATATATACAGACAAATTGATTATAAAATTGAGGAGGAAGAGTAAAATTAATAAGTGTTTTAATAGTATTAACAATGATTATAGGTTTAATGCCAGATAAATCAATTGCATAAATATATCCTCACATTTACGGTTATAATAGCTGTAAATGTGATTTTTTTGAGGGTGTATTTATGAGTAAAAAAAGCGGAATTTTTATAGTTTATGCAGGAGTTACTGCGGCGGTAATGCTTGTGTGCGGAGTTGCATACGGAAGGGCACACAGCGGCTATGACCTGATTTTATTTGACAGCTCAAGACCTGTGAATGAAGCGGAAGCGGCAGACCTTCCTTCCGTTTCACAGCCTAAGGATTACCGCAGTATAATTGAGCTTTCGGGGCGAAAGGACGCTATGACCGTGCCCGAAATCGTAAAAAAGGCAAAGCCGTCGGTAGTGGGTATTTCCTCAGAGTTTGCAGGTGCAGGTACGGCAACAGGCACGGGGATTATTTTTTCCGACGACGGCTACATCGTAACAAACGCCCACGTTGTGCAGAACAATGATAAGGGTCTCAGCGAAAGGGCGGCGGCTGTAACGGCTGTGCTGTCGGACGGGAGCGAATGCGGTGCTGAAATAATCGGTGCAGACAGCCGTACCGACCTTGCCGTAATAAAAATATCCGCAGAGAGTACGTCGCTTTTTCCTGCGGAATTCGGCAGCAGTGATGAGCTTATGGAAGGGGAGACCGCCATTGCCATAGGCAACCCTCTGGGCTTTGAGCTGTACGGCTCAACCACCTGCGGAATTATAAGCGCTCTCAATCGTAAAATTACCGTAGGCGGATACGAAATGAACCTTATCCAGACCGACGCCGCCATAAATCCCGGTAACAGCGGCGGACCTCTTTTAAACAGCAGCGGTCAGGTCATCGGCATAAACTCCAGCAAGATAATTTCCGATTACGCAGAGGGGCTTGGCTTTGCAATACCCGTGTCGTCGGCTCTGCCAGTTATAGATGACCTTGTTGAAAACGGCTATGTAACAGGCCGTCCTATGATAGATATAAGCGGTGAGGACGTAAGCGACGCAACCGCAAAATATTATAATCTCCCCAAGGGTATCTGCGTAAGATTTATTGCGCCGAATTCCGAAGCGGCGGCAGGCGGTCTTGAGTCGGGGGATATTATAACCGCATTGAACGGCGTACCCGTATGTACGATGGCAGAGCTTAACGAACTGCTTGAAGCTTACGAAGCAGGGGACAGGGTAACGCTTACAGTTTACAGAAGCGGTATCGGCAGTACAGAGCTTTCTCTTAAACTTGACGAAAGCAGGAAATAATAAAAAATCAGGTCAAGCTTTTTCATAAACTTGACCTGATTTGCATTTATTCGTTATTGACAAGTGCGGCGTAAAGCTCGCTTTTTTTATAGCCTGTAAGCTTTGCGGTTTCCTTGCAGGCATCGGAAGGCTTTGAGCCTGCTTCAACAAGCTTTTTCACCTGTTCAAGTGCAGTTTCAAAGGTGATTATCTCCGTGTTTTCGGGAGGAGTATACCCCTCGATAACAAGCACAAATTCACCCTTTGGATTTACGTCCGAATAATATTCGACAGCACCCGAAAGTGTGGTACGGATAACCTCCTCGTGAATTTTCGTAAGCTCACGGCATATGGAGATTTTCCTGTCGCCGAAATATTCAAGCATATCCTTAAGAGTAGCCTGAAGCTTGTGGGGAGCTTCGTAAAAAACGAGAGTGTGGGTGTCCTTTGCAACAGCCTGCAAATGCTCAAAGCGCTGTTTTTTTGTAACGGAGAGGAATCCCTCAAAAGCAAAACGTGACGATGAGATATTGCTTAAAGCAACAGCGGAAGCCATTGCCGTAGGACCGGGGACAACCTCAACTTTTATGCCTCTGTCAATGCAGATGCTTATTAAATCTGCGCCGGGGTCGGAAATACAGGGCATACCTGCATCGGAAACCACCGCACAGTTTTCACCTGCGGCGATCCTGTCTGCAATGCCCTCGCAGATCTGCCGTGCTGTGTGCTCGTGATAGCTTACAAGGGGCTTTTTTATTTCAAAATAATTAAGCAGCTTAAGTGTGACACGGGTGTCCTCGGCACAGATAAAATCAACCTCCGACAGGGTTTTTACACCTCGGTATGTCATATCGCCAAGATTGCCGATAGGCGTTCCCACAACGTAAAGAGTTCCGCTCAATTCAATGTCCTCCAAATCAGTTTATTCAAAAATACCCGTTGAAAGGTAACGTTCACCTGTGTCTGGGAGCAGGGCAACAATAAGCTTTCCTGCGTTTTCGGGACGCTGTGCAAGCAGACCTGCGGCATGAAGAGCTGCCCCCGAAGAAATTCCCGTAAGGATACCCTCTGTGCGTACAAGCTCCTTTGCGGCGGTGAAAGCTTCCTCGTTTGCAACGGTGATGATCTCGTCGTAAATTTCCGTATCGAGAAGTGACGGAATAAAGTTTGCGCCTATGCCCTGAATTTTGTGTGGAGCACTTTTTCCGCCTGATAAAACAGGGGAGTCGGACGGCTCGACCGCAACGATTTTTATGTCAGGATTTTTTTCTTTAAGATAAGCGCCAACGCCTGTTATGGTACCACCTGTGCCTACGCCTGCAACAAAAATGTCAATTTTTCCGTCGGTATCCTCCCAGATTTCGGGACCCGTAGTTGCCTTGTGTGCGGCGGCATTTGCAGGGTTGTCGAACTGTCCGAGAATGACCGCCCCCTCAGTTGAAGCTTTAAGCTCCTCCGCCTTTTCGATAGCACCGCTCATACCCTTTGCGCCTTCTGTAAGCACGATTTCCGCACCGTAGGCTTTAAGCAGCATACGTCTTTCAACGCTCATTGTTTCGGGCATTGTAAGGATCACTCTGTAACCGAGAGCCGTGCCTATCGAAGCAAGACCTATTCCCGTATTGCCGCTTGTAGGCTCAATGATGACGCTGCCCTTTTCAAGCAGACCCTTTTCCTCTGCGTCCTTTATCATAAACAGTGCGGCTCTGTCCTTTGCACTTCCCGCAGGGTTGAAATATTCAAGCTTTGCGCAGATTTCCGTACCGAGATTTCTGTTTGCCGAGTAGTTCTTCATTCTGACAACAGGTGTACGTCCGATAATTTCCGTAATACCGTTGTAAATTTTACTCATAAATAAATTACACTCCAATCAGTAATTAAGGCTGCTTCCTCCGACGAATTCACGTACAAGAGAATTCTGGGGAATAAGATTTTCCGTTACGGGTGTAAGCTCGCCCATAACCTTAAGCATAGTGTCAAAGTCGTCAATGTGGCTCAGTTTATCCTTTTCAGCCAGAAGTGACGGCAGAAGCATTTTGCTGTAAACTGACGCTTCGTAAGGAATAAATGAGTCTATATCAAATGTTGCACGGTGTTTATGGGGCATAATAAATTTTTCCTCGCCCCTTGTAACGCTGTCGTACATTGCGAATACGTCCTCGAATTTACGGTTTCTGAAAAGTCTGTCACGGTTTAAACGTCGCATAAGACGTATCTTTCTCGGATGCATAACGCTGCCGTCCTCTGTTCTGATACGTGTTCTTACGCTGACATAGATGCAGGTGGTAAAGCTGTCGGTATTGCCTGTAACTTCAAGGTTGAGAGCGTGGATGCCTTCGATGATGATGATTTCGTTTTCCTTTCTGTGAACAGGCACGGAGTCAACTCTTGACTGTGTGGCAAAGTCGAAAACAGGCATATCCACAGGCTCACATTCAAACAGCTTCTTGAGGTGGTCGGAGAATAACGGAATATCCACTCTGTAAGGAGATTCAAGGTCAGGATTGCCGTCCTCGTCGAGAGGCATTTCGCCCATACCGTCAGGGAGAAAATAATTGTCCATAGAAACTGTATGTACGGTAAGACCCTTATCCGCAAGAAGACGTGCTATTCTTAAAGCGCTTGTTGTCTTGCCTGAGCCTGACGGTCCCGAAAGCAGAACGAGAGGGTGAGTAGCTCTGTCAGCATAAATTTTTTCAGCCGCTTCGCTCAGACGCGTCTGGTAGATATTTTCCGACATTTTTATGAAATCCTGTGCGCCGTTGTGTATACCCGAATTTATATTTGAAGTATTGATGTGGTTTACTGTCATAAAAAGCACTCCGTTTCATTAGTTGATGATTATATTATAACCTATAATTCCGAAAATGTCCACATCAAATTGACTTTTTGAAAATGATGTAGTATAATATGTTTATAACTATAAATCGAAAGGTTGGTATATATAAATGAGCGAATGTACACATGACTGCTCCACTTGCGGAGCTAACTGTTCAAGCCGTCAGGAACCGCAGAGCCTTATTGAGCCTCTTAACGCCCACAGCAGCGTAAAGAAGGTTATCGGCGTTGTCAGCGGCAAGGGCGGCGTAGGCAAGTCCCTTGTAACAGGTATGCTTGCTACGCTTTTTTCAAAGAAGGGCTATAAAACTGCCGTAATGGACGCTGATATTACAGGTCCTTCCATCCCTAAGATGTTCGGCATAAATGAACGTGCAAAGGGTACACAGGAGGGCATCCTTCCTGCTGTTACAAAGACAGGCATTGAAATTATGTCTGTAAACCTGCTGCTTGAAAATCCTTCCGACCCTGTAATCTGGAGAGGTCCTGTCATTGCAGGTGTTGTAAAGCAGTTCTGGACAGATGTTATCTGGGGCGACGTTGACTATATGTTTGTTGATATGCCTCCGGGAACAGGCGACGTTCCTCTTACAGTGTTCCAGTCAATTCCGCTGGACGGCATTGTTATCGTAGCTTCCCCGCAGGAGCTTGTTGCAATGATCGTAAACAAGGCTGTACAGATGGCTAATATGATGAACATTCCGATTATCGGCGTTGTTGAAAATATGAGCTATGTAGAGTGCCCCGACTGCGGAAAGAAGATTTATATTTACGGTGAAAGCCACATTGATAAGGTTTGTGAGGAGCATCATATCCCTCTGCTTGCACAGATTCCGATTTCTCCTGCTATTACAGCAGCCTGCGACGCAGGAAATATGGAGGATGCAGACTGCAGCTACCTTGATTATGCCGTACAGGCTGTAAGCACTCTTCCCGATAAGGAATAAAAATGTGTATTCTTTTTGTACAATACGTTTAAAAAAGTGCTCTTAAATTTTAACTTTATTTTTATTAATATTGTTTGACTAATATAAGAATATATGTTATAATACTAAATGAGCTTATTTGATTTTTTAGATTTTCTTCTAAAAAACAGCAGGACTTAGTGTGCAATTTAAATAAATATCCTGCGACAGCAATATTTTTTGAAAGTGGTGTTATTCAATATGGACGATCTGTCAAGCATTTACAGTGAAAAGAAGCTTGCTTATTATGAAACAACATATAAAGAGGGTGTCCTTGCAAAACCTCAGGACATCAACATCGCAGTTACCGCTGCACATCTTTACGGTCTTGCATTTATCTGCGAGCAGGTGGGTACAAAGGAAGGCGACCCTGAATACACACGTTTCAGCTGCGGTCTTGAAGAAATCACAAAGGTATATATTAACAACAACAACCGCAACAGCCCTATTTATATCCAGTGTGACGATACCAGCAAGAGCGTTATGAACAGAAAGAGAATTATTCTTCCAAGCTTCAACAATAACGAGGAAATTGTCAAGGTCATCACAAGTGCAAAGGCTGAGTTTGACAAGAAGGCTGACAAGCAGCGTGAAAACGAACACAATAAGAAGATAAAGGCTGTTGAAGAGTCAAAGGCAGCTGAGCGTGAACGTCTCAAGAAGGCAGCTGACGCTGAGTTTGAGAGTATGACAGCTGATTATAAGAAGCCTGAACCTGTCAAGAAGGCAGAGGAAGAAAAGCCAAAGGCAGCTGCACCTGATTTCAGCGTAGCTGATATGCTTGGAATTGAGGGTATTGTCGGTATTCCGGAAGCTGCCGAAGAAGTTAAGCACAAGGAAGAAACAAAGGCTGATTTCGATGAAATCGCACTTCCTGTTGATACAGACGATCTCCCTGACGCTGAAGAAGTGTTCAAGGTTGATATTCCTGAAGAACTCAAGATCGAGGCTGTTCCTGAAGTCGATGTAGAGGAAGAGGAAAGAAAGGCAGAAGAGGCTGCAAGGAAAAAGGCAGAGGAAATCGAAAACTACAAGGGTATGTATGTGCCTAAGAAGAACAAGCCTGCCGAAGAAGAAAAGCCAAAGCCTGCTCCTGCTGAGGAAAAGCCTGTTGAGGAGGAAAAGCCTAAGCCAAAGCCGGCACCCGCTCCTGCACCAGCACCTGCACCGGCTCCTGTTGAAAAGAAGGAATTTATTTCTCAGGAAGAGTACAAGTCAATGACTCTTGAAGAATTCCAGACAGCAGTAATGAAGCTTAAGGCAATGCTTGACAGCGGTGTTATGACAGATGAAGAGTTTGCTGCTGAAAAGGCTAAGCTGCTCAAGTGTCTGTACTGATTTGAATATGTAAATTATCCGTCGTATCAACTGGGTACGACGGATTTTTGTTGTTTTTTAACTTCCTTCCCCTGAAATAAAGGAGATGGGGTCGATCCACTCGCCGTTTTTCTTGAGCGCAAAATGAAGGTGCGGTGCTTCCTTTATTTCGCCCTGAGCAGTATTGCCGACAGTGCCGATGATAGTGCCTGCGGAAACTGCCTGTCCTTCTGTAACGGGGATGTCCTTGCTGAGATTGCAGTAGAAGCCTTCGACGCCGCTGCCATGGTCAACGATTACGCATGCGCCCAGCATCTGGTCTTCGTAGATACTTTTTACCGTGCCGCCTGTCATACTTTTTACCTTTTCGTTAAGATTGCCTGCAATGTCTACGCCGTCGTGGGTTTTCCACACGTTGAGGGTAGAGGATTTTACAAGCTCGCCCTGAGAAAAGGCATTGATGACTTCGCCGTTGAGAGGACGCACGATTGCCTGAGGAACAGCTGAAACCTCAATGTCAGGCTCTGAAATGGGGACTTCCGCAGCTTTTGCAGGCTCGCTTTCCGCCTTTTCAGGCTCGGTAACAGCAGGCTCTGTTTTTGCAACACCTGTCTGTTCTGCGTTTACGGGTGCTTCTGTGACGGAAGCGTCATCGCTGACAGTTTTAGTGCTGCCGATAAGCTGGTCGTTGAGCTTGTCAGCAACCTTATTGTAAGAATAAATACCAGCACCGCCTACAATTACAAGACAAGCCGCAACTGCCGCCGCAAAACCTTTACCCGATAGCTTTTCTTTGCTGAAAAAATTTCTCATTTAAATCACCTCAGCCTTAGTTTTGTCAGAAATAAAGCGTTTATACAGACAAAAAGAAAAACTGAGCAAAAAAATGCCCTTATTACAAAAGCGTAATAAGGGCAATGTAATTTTAAGAAACAGGGTCAGCCTTTTTCGGTGCAGGCTGAACGATGATAAGCACCTCATTGTCGGAAACGTAGCTTGAATTGATGTCAACGGTGTACTTCATATAAAGATTTCCGCCGTTTTCCGTAAGACGGTTTACGATGGAATGAGTGTAAATTCCCACCATAAGGTCGCCGTAGGGAGTACCGTAGTGGCAGTGCTGCTTTTTGTCCTTGTCAATTATCAGAGTTGACTGAACAGCACCGCTTCTGCTGATGGAAGCGTGCTTTTCGCCGTAGCAGCAGACGGTAGTCTTTGAGCCTTCAAAGCCCGTAGCTTCGCTTTCGTCGTAAATAAGCTGGAAGCCGCCGTTTTTCAGCGTTTTCATAACGCCTTCCGTAATAAGCTCAATCTCGCTGCTGTCGTTGTCAACGGATTGTATGCTTTTCATTGTGATTAAAACGTCCTTTTTCATATAAACCTCGTTAATCAGGCAAGAGAGGTAAGCTCTTCAAGCTCTGTTTTGATGACTGTGCCATTGATTTCTTCTCCGAGAAAAGCGTGTGCATTTTCTTCAAACATTTCTATGCTGTCGGAGGAATAGTAGGTGTTTGTGCCTTTTTCGGTGCGGTCTGTAAGAAGCTCATGTCCCGTAAGAAATGCACAGGCGTATTTTGCCGCCTCGCTTCCCGACGAGATAAGCTCAACGCCGCTTCCCATATAATCGGCAATTGCGTCACGCAGGATAGGGTAGTGTGTACAGCCTAAAATCAGCGTGTCCACACCCTCTTTTTTAATCGGTGCAAGATACTGCTCCACCACAAGTTTGGTAACAGGGTTGTTCCTGTCGGTAAAACCGTTTTCCACAAGCGGAACAAACAACGGACAGGAATTTCCGATTATGGAAATATCGGAACGGATAGTGCGTATTGCTTTTCCGTAGGAGCCTGATTTTATGGTAGCGGCTGTGCCGATGACTCCTATTTTACCGTTGCGTGTCTTTGAACAGGCAGCCTGAACGGTAGGAAGAAGCACGCCTGTAAAGGGGATTTCACCTGCGGCATTCTTGTTCATGCCCACTACCGAGGAAACCGTTCCGCAGGCGGCGATTATCATTTTAACGTTGTGCTTTTTGATGAATGCAATATCCTGTTCGGCGTATTTGAGAATAGTGTCCCTGCTTCGTGTGCCGTAGGGAACACGGGCGCTGTCGCCGAAATAGATGATATTTTCGTTTGGCATAAGGCTGTTAAGCTCTTTTACGCAGGTCAGACCGCCCATGCCCGAGTCAAAGACTCCGATTGCAGCATTATTCATAAACGGCATTTATCCGCAGGTTTAATGCGGAAAATACTCCTTTCAATTTTTATTCAATGCACAGAGAAATAAGTCTGTCGAGAAGCTCAGGCTGTGAGATACCCATATTTTCCATAAGCTTCGGATACATACTGATAGGTGTAAATCCGGGGAGGGTGTTGATTTCGTTAAGAATAATGGTACCGTCCTTTTTAAGGAAGAAGTCTATTCTTGAAAGTCCCGAACAGCCCATTGCCTTGAAAGCCTTAAGTGCGGCAGCTCTGATTTCAGAGGAGATACCGCTGTCGATTTCAGCAGGAATTGACAGGCCTGATGTACCTAAAATATATTTTGCCTCGTAATCGTAGAAGTCATTGCAGGAAATAATTTCACCGATTTCAGACGCAAACGGATTTTCTGTGCCGAAAACAGCACATTCAAGCTCACGTCCTTCGATGTATTCCTCAACGATAACCTTTTTGTCGTGTGCAAACGCAAGCTTGATTGCGTCACGGAGCTGTTCAAAGGAGGAAGCCTTGTTTACGCCTACGGAAGAACCGCTGTTTGCAGGCTTTACGAAAAGAGGGTAGTCAAGCTCTGCGGCAATGTCCTCGCATACAGCGTCCAGACGGTTAAGGTCGGAGGTGAGAACGGTGCGCCACTTTGCCATATTTATTCCGTTGGCTTCGAGGATTGTGTGAGTTACGGCCTTATCCATACAAGCTGCGGAAGCAAGACAGCCGCAGCCGACATAAGGTATACCTGCCATATCCAGAAGGCCCTGAACGTTGCCGTCCTCGCCGTGTCTGCCGTGAAGAGCAGGGAAAACCACATCAATTTTAGTGATGGAGTATGTACCGTCAACGATTTTAACGATACCCTTATACATAGGGTCAGGGAGAATAACCGCAGGAACGCAGTCTGGGTGAGTGTCCCAATTGCCTGAAGCGATAAGGCTTACATCGCCCGGATAGAAGAGCCAGCGTCCCTTTTTGGTGATACCGATGGGGATGACCTCGTATTTATCCTTAGGGATAGCATTTATGATGTTTGTGGCGGAAATAAGAGATATGTCGTGTTCATTTGACACGCCGCCGAAAAGAACGGCAACCTTTATTTTAGACATTTTCAAGTCCTCCGTTTTAATCTGAAAAATAATTTACATTATATTATACCATACTGAAGCCGTTTCTTCAACCCTTTAAGCAAAATTTTAATTCTGCTGGATTGTAATATAGTCTGCAGCGGAATAACCGACGGTGCCACGGTAGTTTACAACGTACCAGTTGCCTGCCTGACCGAGAACGGTAACGTCGGCACGGTTTGGGATAATTCCGATGATAGCGGCGGTTGTTGACGGGAAGCGGCGGATGTTTAAATTTGAGCCGTCCGTAGTGACTACGCCGTTTCTCGGAGGTACAGGCTCAACAAAGGGAATGCCGAAATAGTCGCAAAGCGAAAGTACAAGATTTTTTCCGATAGCCTCGGTGTTTGCCTTTATCCAGTCGGCGTCCTGAGCGTTGTCGTGGTAGCCAAGCTCCGCAAGGATAGCAACGGCTCTCGTCTGTGTGACCTCTCCCAGGGATGTTGTAGGCAGTACGTTTACTTTATTGGGGTCGGGGTAGATGTCCTTGAGGTTGTTTGCGGTTATGGAAGCAAGCTTTTCGCTTAAATATGAGTAGGGTGAGCAGTAAATGTCAATTCCTGTAAGTCTTCCTGCAAACTGACCGCCCCCTGCGTTTGAGTGCAGAGCGAGGTGTACGTCGTAATAGCCTGCATTTGAGTCGGCAATAGCCCCTCTGACATTTCTGTTGGGGTCGTTTCTGGTAAAGGTAATTCCCGATGAGCGCAGATAAGGCTCCATTGCGTCAGCCACAAGGTTCATCTGAAGCTCCTCGTTTCCTCCGTTTACATAAGGGTTCCACTCCTGAGTGGACGGGCTTAAAAATACACTTGGCATAAAAATTCTCCGTTCTCCGCAGAAAATGCGGTTTAATACCAATCACTTGCGTGACTTGTAACATTATATGCGTCGTAAGAGGAGAAAAAAACAGACTGCCGTAAATTTCAGCAGTCTGTATAAAGTTTAATTTAATATTATTCAAACTTTTCGTACTTGTATCTCTTGTAAGCAGCTTCGTTTCTTTCAACTGTCTGACCTGTTATCCAGCTTTCGATCTCAGCTTCAAATTCTTCATCCTTAAGCTGGTGGCGTACATAGGATTCATTGTCAGCGTAGTAGTTTTCGTCGGCAAAAAGGTCGAGGCACTGTACAACATAGAGCTTTTCACTGTTTGTTGATTCAACGATAAAGTAATCGCCTGCGGCAACAGAGCCGTCGAAAAGCTTTGTGATGATGTTTGCGTCAGGGTAGGTGCCTTCCTTTGTAACAACCATAGTGTTGTCCGGAGCTTCTTCAACTGCTGTTTCGGCAGCTGTATCTTCTGTGGAAGCTGTGCTTGTATTGAGGCTGTCGTTGTATTCCTTAAGGATAGCATTGAAGTCCTCGCCGTTCTTTGCACGTTCAATGTAGCCTTCAGCCTTTGCGTTCATTTCTTCCTTGCCCTCAGACTTAAGAAGATTGCCTTCGCTGTCCTTAAGCTCGATTTCAATGTAGTTGATACGGAAATTATTTTCTGTAAGGTACTTCTTTACATCAGCTTCGGGAACAGCCTTTTCACCGTCTGCACCGTAGATGTGATTGAAGATAAGCTCCTTCTTTTCGCTGTTGAGTGTAACAAGGTTAAGGGAATTCTGGGAAACGCCCATTTCCTCATACATTGTGCCGTAATATTCCCAGAGGGATTCGATGTAAAGATTTACTTTTTCAGGCTCGTTGTCTGTAAATGCAAGACCAAGCTCGTCAAACTTGTTTTCAACAGCAACGAACTTCTGCATCTGGATGGTAGCTTCGTCGTTTATCCAGTCTCTTACGGATTTTCCTTCGATAACCTTATCGGAGAAAGGAGTTGTTGTAGTAGCTTCTGTTGTTGCTGCGTCAGCGGAAGCGGTAGTTGTAACAGCTTCTTCTGCGGAAGCGTCCTTGAAATTTCTTGCGTCGGTATGAGCGTTCATCTGCATTGAAATAAACACACCCGCAGGAACTTTATATCCGTCAATGATCGCACCGTAGCTTGTATCCGCACCGCCAAGGCTGCAGGATGCAAAAGATAATGTCATAGCAGTACAAAGAATACCTGCCGACGCTTTTCTTAAAATAGACATAGTCTGTAAAACCTCCATAAACTGACCGTGGATATTTGAAAGTGACACGGTTTTTTATTATTTGTCAAGTAAATACATTACATTATAACATACATTTCGGAGTTTGTCCAGTATTTTTGCAAAAAAACACACAGCAGACCGAAAAAGCCTGCTGTGTGTGAAATTTTAAAGCAATTACTTGTTTGTAACAAGTGCGAGAGTATCTCTTGCGATGAGGAGCTCTTCGTTTGTAGGAACAACCCATACTTCAACCTTGGAATCAGCTGTTGAAAGCTTTGTAAGCTTGCCGTGGATACCTGCGTTGAGTTCATTGTCGATCTTGATGCCGAAGATGTCCATATCAGCGCATACAGCTTCACGTACTTCAGCAGCGTTTTCACCGATACCGCCTGTGAAGAGAACAGCGTCAAGACCGTTCATTGCAGCAGCATAGCCGCCGATGTACTTCTTGATCTCATAAACGAGCATATCTGTAACGAGCTGAGCTCTTTCGTTGCCTTCAGCAGCAGCAGCGGAAATATCTCTGTTATCGGAAGAAATACCGGATACACCGAGGAAGCCGGACTTCTTGTTCATATAGTCGCTCATTTCCTTAGGAGTGAAGCCTCTCTTTTCAGCTACGAATGTAACAGCGGATGGGTCAACACAGCCTGTTCTTGTACCCATTACAACACCGTCGAGAGGAGTAAAGCCCATAGAAGTATCTACGGACTTGCCGCCGTCAACAGCTGTGATGGAGGAACCGTTGCCAAGGTGGCAGGAAACGATCTTGAGATCCTTGATGTCCTTGCCCATAGCTTCAGCAAGAGCAGCGGAAACGAATCTGTGGGAAGTACCGTGGAAGCCGTACTTTCTTACGTGGTACTTTTCATAATCTTCGTAAGGAAGACCGAACATATAAGCCTTAGGAGGCATTGTCTGGTGGAATGCTGTATCGAAAACTACTACCTGAGGAACGTTTGCAGGGAGTACTTTCTTACAAGCCCAGAGAGCAAGTGCGTGAGGGTGGTTATGTACAGGAGCGAGATCCTGGAGATCATCGATCTGCTGGATAACTTCATCTGTAACAAGAGTTGTCTTGTCGAAAATTTCAGCACCCTGCACGATTCTGTGACCAACTGCGGAAATTTCGTCCATAGACTTGATAACAGCAGCGTCGCCTGTTGTGAGAACTTCTACGAGCTTTTCAAAAGCTTCTGTGTGAGTAGGGAAGTCACAGTCCATATCAACTGCTCTTCCGTCGAAGGTCTTGTGGGAAACGTGACCGCCGATACCGATTCTGTCGCAGTTACCCTTTGCGATAACGCTTTCATCATCCATATTGAGGAGCTGATACTTAAGTGAGGAGCTGCCTGCGTTTACAACGAGAATAATCATCAGTAAACAATCCTTTCAATAAATAAATGCGTCCGTCTGTCAAATTCCGCATAAGAATACAAATTCCGCAAAAACTATTGACAAAACGGCATTAATTTTATATTATTACTTTAGCTGTCAAAAATCAAGACTAATCATAATATCTTTAGATTTTAGCAATAAATTATCCATATTTGACAATATACCTTATAATATGTTATACTATATAAAGTTTTTTCTGACGGCAAATTTAAACTCAGTAAATTTAATTTGGAGGATATATAAATGAAGACTTACGGTATTATCTGCGAATACAATCCGTTCCACAACGGACATATTTACCAGATAGAAGAAACAAGAAAGTACGGCGCCGACCATATCGTTGCTATTATGAGCGGCAACTATGTCCAGAGAGGCGACGTAGCCATCGTGGACAAGTTCAAGAGAGCGCAGATCGCTGTAAAGCACGGTGCGGACCTTGTAATTGAAATGCCTGTTGCATACTCCATTGCAAGCGCTGAAATGTTTGCGCGTGCAGGCGTAATGATGCTCGGCGCACTCGGCTGTGTGGACGGTATCTCCTTCGGAAGCGAATGCGGCGATATCGAGCTTCTGAGAAATGCTGCTATGGCTACATTCTCCGCAGCAACTCCCGAAAAGATCAAGCCTCTCCTTGAAAGAGGAATGTCCTATCCCGCTGCTGTGCAGCACAGTATCGAAACTGAGCACGGTCCTATCCTCGGCTCTGTTTTTGAACATCCGAACAACCTCCTTGGCATTGAATATTTAAGAGCAGTCAAGACTCTCGGTCTTGATATGGATACATTTACTGTTAAGCGTAAGGGTGCAGACCACGATTCTGATGAGATCGTTGACGGTATCGCAAGCGGCACAAAGATCCGTGAGATGGTTGAAAACGGCGATGACATCAGTGCATACGTGCCTGAAGCAATGGCTGACGCAATCGCTGAATATGAAGAAAACGACCACCTTGCTTACCTTGATAACCTTGAACGTGAGTTTATGTATATTCTCCGTACCGTTGCACCGCAGTTCGTGGCAGATACACCTGATGTTGCACAGGGCATTGAAAACAGAATTGTGCAGGCGGGCAGAACAGCTACATCCCTCGACCACTTCTTTGAGCTTGTGGATACAAAGCGCTACACACTTGCAAAGTTCCGCCGTATACTTCTTAATATGTATATCGGTGTAAAGAAGACCGACCTTGCAGTTCCTCCTGCATACGGCAGAGTGCTTGCATTCAACGAGAAGGGTGCTGAAATCCTCAAGGCAGCAAGTGAAAAGGAACCTAACAAGTTTACAATTCCTTTCACAAACTCTCTCAAGGACCTCATTGACCTTAAAATTCCTCAGATCACACGTCAGGCAGAGCTTACTTGCCGTTCAACAGATCTCTATATGCTCGCTTCAAGAGATATAAGACCTTGTGCGGCTGATTTTACTGCCAAGATTGAGATTAATAAGTAAAAATGTCACCATTTTTTATCGTTTTGTAACATTTTTAGGTCAAAATATAGCAAAGTGTAATGAAATTGTAATAAATTTTGTTAAAAAAACTATTGGCAAACTTGAAATTATGTGTTATACTATGTTATGAACAGTTATTGTGTAATACAATAATTTTAAAAAGCAAATTTTAAAAGATTATGTTTAGAAAAGGAGATATTAACAATGAGCAAGAGAAAATCTTTCGGCAGATTTACTGCCATGAGCCTTGCAGGCATTTCCGCAATGTCCTCCATAGCTATCATTGCTAATGCAGAGGCATACCCTACTTCCATTTATGAGTTCAAGTACAATGGTATTGGCACTACACCTATGTTCGCTTCCGCTGCTGCACTCGCAGATAAGAATGACTATCTTAAGTCCAGTGCTGTTGTAGATGCAGGCGTTGTAAAGGCATTTACAGATGGCTTCACAGTTTCTGCTGATATTATCACATCTATTTTTGTTGCAGAAAATGCTGCAAGTGCTGACCTTAAGGACCTTGGCGTAAGCAATACAATGGGTAATGGTGACTGGACATATGTTTCCCGTGATGCGATTTCCGGTTTACCTGAAGCGATCGTTCCTGCTGACTATATCAAGAACAGAGATGATCTTAGCGATATTACAGGCAATAGCGTTGTTTTCTATTTCAAGACTAAGGCTGAACGTGACAGCGCTATGAGTGCTATCATCAGCTCCAACTCTTCAAAGTTCAGTTCTGTTTACAGTTCTGCTGCTGCTGCTATTTCCAAGGATCTTACAGCTGCTAACAAGGCTCTTTATGAGGCTGATCTTGCTGCTTGTGATGAACAGCAGGATGTTAACGCTGCTGAAGAAGCATATCAGCAGGCAAAGGCAGCATACGATAAGGCTGTTATCGTATATAATAACACACCAAGCTCTGACGAAACTGCTAAGGAAGATGCTAAAACAGACAGAGATGACAAGAAGGAAGCTATGGATACAGCTAAGGATGAGCTTGATATCGCAAAGGGCTATTTAAAGGCTGCTGACAAGCTTCTCCAGTATGAGCGTGACAAGGTAAGAGCTCCTAAGATCAAGCAGCTCGTTAACGAATTCAAGTCTGTATACAAGTCCACAAACTTTGACTTCGATTATACAAATAAGACTGCTGATGCAGATTCTGTATTCGATGTTGATGACAGCACACCACAGGTTGTTCAGACAGAAGTTGCTGGCGGCTACATTCAGGGTGCTACATACACATCTAAGTTTGGCGCAAGCTTTACAAATGTTGAACTTGCATACTACCGTACAACAGGTCAGTACAACAGCCCTGAAAGCTATGCATTTACAGGTGAAATCATTACAGATACACAGAGAAAGCTTGCTGATCTTGACCTCGTGAAGATCAAGTCCTACCTCCTCGATTCCGACCGTTGGTCTCAGTTCTCCGTTCTTTCCGAAGGCGGCAAGGCTGATAACGACAACACAACAGAAGGCGGCAAGAAGGAAGACAACAAGGATAAGGATACAACAAGCACAACCAAGACATCCTGGTTACCTGCTGCTGGTTACAGAACTCCTAACGAAAGCAACATTTCTTACCTTGGTAAGAACAACTACTGGTATACATCCATCAGCGCAGCTGAAGTATACGGCGGCGGCTACACAGGTACTTCCAAGACATCCAACTACAATGATGTTAAGGGTTCTGAAAAGATCTACTTCGATGCATTAACAGGTTCATATACTTCCGGCGATGGCAAATCTTCTTACGACTACCTCGTTAAGGAAAACGAAAAGAAGGAAGATACATCCAATAGCCAGGATCCATACTACTACTACTACCTCATGGGCGGTATGGGCAACACAGGCAATACAACAATCGATCCTGATGCTCCAACAATCTACGGTTCTTCCAAGAAGAGCGGCTGGAACAGAATCCTCTCTGTTGTTAAGACAAAGGCTGCTGGTGCTACTGTAACAATCGATATGAACGCTGCTACAACAATTCCTGAAGATATTATCAAGGCTGCTGTAAGCAAGGATGTTATCCTCAAGGCTGTTAACTCCAACGGTTCTATCGTTACAATCAACCCTGATGATGTTAAGTACACAGATTCCATCAACGTTGGCATCAAGTACAACACAGGCGCTATCAGCAAGTCCCTCAGAAGCAAGGCTCTCAAGGTTAATAAGGGTGCTGTAAGCACAACTCAGATCAGCGTTGGTGAAGATGGTGCTCTCTGCGGCGATATTACAGCTACTGTTAAGCTTTCCGCTAAGCGTGCAGGCTGCACAGTTAAGGCATACCGTCTCTCTTCTAACGGTAAGAAGCTCACAGTTGAAGCTAAGGCAACTGTTAAGTCCAACGGTTCCGTTAACCTCAAGCTTGACAACGGCGGTGACTACCTCCTCGTTGTTATCGACTAATTTCAATTGAAATTAAGTTAACGATAAAATAATTTACACCCTGCAAAGAAATTTGCAGGGTGTTTTTATAAGTAAATTAAAAGCCGCTGACAGAGAAGTCAGCGGCTTAAAATTATTTCTTAGGTTCGTCAACAAACTCTATGTTTTCAAGCTGTGAAACAAGATTTGCCTTGAATGCTGCACGAAATTCGTTGCGAAGCTCAGTCTGTTCGGCTTTTTCTTCTTCAGTGAGTCCCTCTGGCGTTCTTGATTTACGTGCAAGCTCGTTGATACGGTCTATTTTTTCCTGAGTCAAAATTAACACTCCTATCTGTTTACTACAATAATTATATCAAATTAAATCTGATTTGGCAACTATTAAATAAAAATAATGAAATTTGTTGTAATTAGACAAAAAGTGTGTGCATATTTTATATGTTGTATTTCATTTTATATAATAAATGGGTAGACAAAAATAATAAAATGTGTTATAATAACAAGATGAAGATGAATATTAAAGGAGAATATAAAATGTCACATTGGATTGAAAAAGCAAATATATACCATATTTATCCACTGGGCTTCTGCGGCTGTGAAAAATATCTTTCTGAAGCTTCCGCTGAGCCTGTTGCAAGAATAAGAAAGGCTATTGACTGGATTCCCCATATCAAGGGTATGAATTTTAATGCCATTTACTTCGGTCCTGTTTTTGAATCTGTAAAACACGGCTATGATACAATAGATTATACAAAAATTGACAGACGTCTTGGAACAAACGATGATTTCAAGGCTGTTTGCGATGAGCTTCATAAAAATGGAATAAGAGTAATCCTTGACGGCGTGTTCAATCACGTGGGCAGAGATAACCCGATGTTCAGGGATCTCCGTGAAAAAGGACAGGGTTCACGCTATAAGGACTGGTTTGCTGGCGTAAACTTCGGCGGACGTTCACCTGAGGGGGACAATTTTTCTTATGAAGGCTGGAACGGTCACTATAATCTGGTCAAGCTCAACCTCTGGAATGATGAGGTAATTGACTATCTGCTCTCTGCAATAAAAATGTGGATAGACGAATGGGGTATTGACGGAATTCGCTTTGATGCTGCCGACTGCCTGAGGGATGAATTTATAAAGCGTGTACACAGCTTCACACGCAGCATCAAGCCTGATTTCTGGCTTATGGGTGAAATTATCCACGGAAATTATGCTCGCTGGGCTAACTCCGAAATGTTTGACTGTGTAACCAATTACCAGTGCTATAAGGGAATTTATTCCTCACATAACGACAGGAATTATTTTGAAATTGCACACTCCATCGAATATCAGATGGGTCAGTACGGCAACACATATATGTACAATTTCCTTGATAACCACGACGTTGTACGTCTTGCTTCCGTGCTTAAAAATCCCGACCACGCTGAATGCTGCTATACAATGATGTACACAATGTACGGCGTTCCGTCGGTTTATTACGGAAGTGAATTCGGATTAAAGGGTGCAAAGGGCTCGGGAGAAAGTGCAGACGATGCGATCAGACCCTGCCTTGATTTAAACAATATCCCCGAAAGAAACGATAATTTAGCTAAGCATATTGCGGCTCTCGGAAGCATCCGTCAGCAGTCCGAGGTTATTCAGAGCGGCTCCTATTCTAAGCTTGATCTGAAAAATCAGACTTTCCTCTATAAAAGAGAAAAGAACGGCAAGACAGCTTATATTGCTTTAAATATCAGCGACGGCGATTATACCTTCCGTTTCAATGCGGGCTGTGCTAAACTCTGCGACCTGCTTTCAGGGGCTGAGTTTAATGTAAACAATGGTTTTGCTGAAATTACGGTGCCCAGAAACAAGTCGATGATTCTGGTTGACAAGGCTGACGCTGCACCTGTTTGTGCACCTGCCGAGGAAGAAAAGGTTGAAATCAAGCCTGAGCCTGTAATTGAAAAGCCTGTTGAAAGCTGCGTTACACCTGCTGCTGACAAGGGCAACGGTGTGAAAGGCATCGGCTATAACGACAACAGACAGCCTGTTATCGGAGGACACTACAAGCATTTCAAGGGCGGCGACTATGTTCTTCTCAATGTTGCAAAGGATCACGAAAACTGTGAGAAAATGGCAGTTTATATGTCCCTTAACGGAAAGCCCGATGTCTGGGTAAGACCGCTTGAAATGTTCCTTGAGGATGTGGACGACCACGGAAATATCAAGGCAAGATTTGCATTTATTTCAGATTAAAAATAAAGCTGCTCCGTTTATTACGCGGAGCAGCGGAAATTGCCTGAGTCTGAATTATCAGCAGCAGGTCTTCTTTACGAAGGATTCACAGTCAACGCACTGTGGAACCTTAGGATCAGCCTCGTGTGTGCCGACCTTGATGGATTCAAGTGAACAGTAGTGTTCATTGTTGAGGTTGTACTTGCAAGAGGATACATCGCAATGGATACTTGGATTCTTTGTCATAACAGATTCTCCTTGATATTTTTTTCGGATTGAGTTGTCCGACATAAAGTATTGTGTGCAATGTCTGCTTAAAAATACAATGCTTCAGATGTCAATTTTTTATCTTTAAGGTAAATTTTGTAAGATTAAATTTCATGGCATGATAGGAGGAAGCATATGGAAATATATGTTCCCGGAAATATAGTAAAAATACTTGAAGCTCTTGAGGATAAGGGCTTTAAGGCATATATTGCAGGAGGCTGCGTAAGAGACGCTATTCTCGGAAAAGAGCCTAACGACTACGATATTGCTACTTCTGCCCTTCCCGAACAGGTCAAGGAATGTCTTGACGGCTACCATATCATTGATACAGGCATAAAGCACGGAACGGTTACTGTTGTTGCCGACGATGATTACGTTGAGGTGACAACATTCCGTATTGACGGTGAATATAAGGATCACCGCCGTCCCGAAAGCGTGGAGTATTCGGCGGAAATCGAGGATGACCTGTCAAGACGTGATTTTACGATAAATGCTATGGCATATAATCTCAATACGGGGCTTGTGGATAAATTTGACGGTCAGAAGGATCTGTTCCGCCAGAGAATAAAGTGCGTAGGAAATCCCGAGGAACGTTTTGAGGAGGACGCACTGAGGATAATGCGTGCCCTTCGTTTTGCTTCACAGCTTAATTACGAGATAGACGATGCGACCTCGGACGCTATACATAAAAAGAAGTATCTTCTTGCAGAAGTTTCAAACGAGAGGATTTCAAAGGAGCTTAACGGTATACTTACAGGTGCATCGGCAGGAAGCATTCTTTCTGAATATTCCGACGTAATCAATGTAATAATTCCGGAAATAAGAAACTGCATCGGCTTTGAACAGCGGAGCCGATACCATATATATGATGTGTGGACTCATACGGCTATGGCTGTTGAACATTCCGCAAACGACCTTGAAGTGCGTCTTGCGCTTCTTCTCCACGATATTGCAAAGCCCGAGTGCTGTGTTTTTGATGATGAAGGAAACGGTCATTTCCCGGGACATGAAAAGGCAAGCGCGGATGTTGCGGAACAGGTTCTCCGCAGGCTGAGATACCCCAATGACACTATAAAATGTGTGTGCGAGCTTATAAAATTCCACTATGTCACCCCTGTTGACGATAAAATTGTTGTAAAAAGACTGCTTTCAACCATCGGTCCGCAGTATTTCTTCAAGCTTACGGAAATGATGAAGGGTGACAGCAGAGCAAAGCAGAGCTTCTGTTTTGAGCGTGTCCAGATACTCGAAAATATGGAGAAAAAGGGCAGGGAAGTCCTTGACGCAAAGGAATGTATAAGCGTTTCTCAGCTTGATATAAACGGAATTGATATTTCCGATATGGGTGCAGAGGGCAAAAATATAGGTGATATACTGAATACGCTTCTTTCAATGGTTATTGAAGGCAGCATTGATAATGTCAAGAGCGAGCTTAAAAAGGCGGCAAAACGCCTGTTAATTGAAAATTAACAAAAAGTTAATTAAAAATATGTATTTTTACGAAAGAATATTAATTATAATTAAATTATAAATTTTTTAACTTTTTGTTAATACAAGATACGGATTAAATTAACCGTTATAAAAAGGGAGTTTTTGATATGAGTATGAACATCAGCCATCTTAATGAGCTTATCAGAGTTGCAAGAGAGAAAAACTGCTCGGATATTCACCTTACAGTTGGTCTTTCTACTATGTTCCGTGTAAACGGTCAGCTTGAACACTGCGGATTTAAGCTTTCCGACCAGGACGTACACGACCTTATTATGTCTATGCTTGACGATGAACAGAAGAAGAGAATTGCTGCAAGGGAAGACCTTGACTTTGCGTTCAACACTCAGAACGGCACAAGACAGCGTGTCAACGTTTTTTACTGTATGGACAGACTCTGTGCGGTTATCCGTCTGCTCAACAATGAAATTCTTACTCTTGAAGAGCTGGGGCTTCCATCCGTTCTTCTTTCTCTTGCACAGGAGCCGAGAGGTCTTGTTCTCGTAACAGGCCCTACGGGAAGCGGTAAGTCAACAACTCTTGCTTCGATGATCAACTACATCAACGAGAGAAAGGCTGTACATATCCTTACAATCGAAGACCCTGTTGAATATATTTACACACCGCAGATGGCTACTATCCGTCAGCGTGAAGTAGGCAAGGACGTAAGCGACTTCCATACAGCGCTCCGTTCTGCTCTCCGTGAAGACCCTGATGTTATTCTCGTCGGAGAAATGCGTGACTATGAAACAATTTCGGCTGCCGTAACAGCTGCTGAAACAGGCCACCTTGTTCTTGCAACACTCCATACAACAAGTGCTGCTCAGACAATTGACCGTATCATCGACTCCTGTCCTCCTCACGCACAGAACCAGATCCGTTCACAGCTTGCTTCTGTAATCAGAGGTATTGTTACTCAGACCCTCGTTCCTCTCGCATCGGGCGACGGACGAATTGCGGCAACGGAAATTCTTCTCGGCACCGACGCTGTAACAAACCTTATCAGAACAAACAAGTGTCACCAGCTTGAAACTCTTATGCTCAGCAGTACAAACATCGGTATGCAGACCCTTAACTCAAGCCTTGCATATCTCTACAATACAAAGAAAATTACCAGAGCTTCAGCACTCGCATACTGCTCCGACAGAACAGAAATGAAGAAGCTTCTTTAATCTGATTAAAAATTGAATAATTAAAACGGCTTCTGACGCAGTGTCGGAAGCCGTTCTTGATTTAATCTGTTTTGTCGGAAAGTAAAAAAGTGACCTTCATCCCCGGTTCAAGCTTTCTGAATTCTCCGTTTTCAAGACTATCCTTGTCATTGGAGTTAAAGGCAGAAACAAATATCTGGGACGAGTCATAGTCCGGTGCACCGTCTATGATTTTGATGATTTCACGGGTGTCCATTTTCTCGTCGGAATAAGTAACGATCATATCCGTTGAGCCTTCCAGAATACCGTTTTCAGCGATAAAATCAAGAATATTATCAATAGTGTCGGTGCCTGTGTTTTTTAAGATGTAATGTTTATTCCAGTAGGGGTCGGATATTTTGTAGCGTTCAACTCTTATACTTCCTATCATTTCGGAAGTTTCAGGCTGAGAATGTGATGCTGCGGAGAATTCGGAAAGACCTTCGGCGATAATTTCACAGCTTGGGAGAGCTCTTCGGAGATCGTTCAACTGGTCTTCTGTAATTCCAACGTCGATAAGCTCCAGGCGTTTAAGCTTATCAAGCTTTTTTAGACTGTCATAGTGATATATCGAAACATCCGAAAGACGTAGATTTTCGAGATTTTCAAATGTTTCTAAGTTTTCTGCGTCTATGCTTCCATCCAAAATATCTTCAATGTTAAGGAAGCTTAGTTTTCTACATTCGCTTATTTTTTCAAGATATTCCGTACTGCAGTCTTTTACAGAAAGTGAAGATAAGTTTTCTGCACGGCTTATTTCCTCAAAATTAACGGACATACCTATAAATGCAAGCTTTTTAAGAGAAGGGAGACTGTAAATCCCGGTAAAGTGGCTGTCAGGCATATAGCAGTTGCTGAGCGTAAGCGATTCAAGGGCGTTTGTTTCTTTTAAGAAAGAGAAATCACGGTTGCCTATCTGTTTTAATGAAAGTGAGCGAAGATTTTTTATTTTTGAAAGAGAATCCGCAGTGATTTCTCTGTAAGTGATTATTTCAAGCTCTTCAAAGGAATCGGAACTTTCAAGCGTGGAAAGGTCGAGAGGTTTGTCATCATCTGTAATTTTGAGAGTAAGCTTTTTAAGGCCCTTCATTGAAGCGATTTTCGTAAAGTCGGGGTTGTCCGGGACGAAACGGGAATAGAGTGTAAGTTCGTCTATATTTTCGCAGGCTGAAATGCTTTCGATGAGCCAATCGTCAGTACTGCATTCAACAATGATAGTTTCTGATTTACATTCTGAAAGTCCTGTGGGAGCATAGGCAATTTTACGTAAAATAAGCTTTTCGGCACTGATTTTTCCTAGCCAGCCTGTGCCTTCTGTGTCTTCATCAAAGTTAAAATTAAGCTCTGAAAGATTTTTGAATTCAGCAAAACCCTGAGGATTTTTATACAATACTTTCTGAATGTCAATAAAAAGTCTTTCAAGATCCGGAAAAGCGTCTGCAAGAGCTGAAATGTCCAGTTCGTCCAAGTAATGATATAAAACGCAGTCGTAGCCTTCGGGGGAATATCCGTTCCACATTTCTGCGGCTTCCGCATCTTTTTCGGATGTTATGTAAAGGGATACGGTATTCGGAGGGATGGCAGCACCGCATACAGAAATAAGCTCCTCACCGTTTAAGGAGATAAACTTATCTTTGAATAAATCCTGTAATTCGTATTCCTCGTTTCTGAGAAAATAAGCATTAAGGCACAGGTTATCACCTTTGATTTCACCGATGATGTTTATGGTATGTCTGTCTCCCGACGAAATAATCTTTGAGATTTCGGGAAAAGCGTTTTCTGAAATTTTCCTTATTAAATAATTGAACGCTGCCTTTACGTAAATATGACGTTCAGGCGCTTCGTTCTCATCGTAATCCTCATAGCATACACAGCCGATTGTAATTAGCAGTGAATATTCCAAGGGCTTATAATCATCGTCGATATTGAAAACGGATTTAATCTTGTCTTTGTAATCCTCATAGCTGTCGTAGCCTCCATCATCCTTGAAATTATCGTTGAAATATTCCTCGCTCATCATAGTGTAACCGTAATCGGCATTATAAAGCTCCTGCAGCTCGGCTTCGGTAAGCGTTTGGTAAGTTCCGTCGGGAAAATATAAAATGTTGTATTCTCCGATATTATCTTTAAATGTATTGTCGGCAAATTTCTGCGGCGGCAGATGAAATTCGTTTTCTTCTATAATAACTGTTAAAGGGTGCTCATATGTTGTATTCAAGGCTGTTTCGGAAGATACGGAAGCTTCTTCTGACGAAGGAGATTCGGTTACGATTTCCAAAAAAGTTTCTTGAGTATAGCTGTTTGCTTCTTTTGCAGCGCATCCTGAAAGGCAGGCTAACAGAAAAGCGGTACAAACTATAAAAATGCTGGTTTTCATATGCATATCCCCTTATTATATAGTATAATCCTGAGTAATTATATATTTTTATCATTAAAATGTCAATAGTTTCGTAATGAATATACAGGAGTTTTTGAACACGATGTATAATTTATACAAACAATAATCACAATATTTGTGGCGCAGAAATTTTGTTGATTTTTTTGTTTAAAATGCTTGACAAATGCAAAAATGACGTGTATAATATTTAATTGTGTGAGACTGTGTCTCCGCAAATATTCAGGAAAGGAGATAGATTAATGCCTACATTTAATCAGTTGGTTCGTAAGGGAAGAGAAGTTTCTGAAAAGAAATCCACAGCTCCTGCTCTTCAGAAGGGCTACAATGCCAAGAAGAAGATCGTTATCGACCAGAGCGCACCTCAGAAGAGAGGCGTATGCACAGCTGTAAGAACTGCTACACCTAAGAAGCCTAACTCTGCTATGAGAAAGATTGCCAGAGTAAGACTTACAAACGGTACAGAAGTAACAGCTTATATCCCAGGTATCGGTCACAACCTGCAGGAACACTCTGTTGTTCTTATCAGAGGCGGTAGAGTTAAGGACCTCCCAGGTGTACGTTACCACATCAACAGAGGTACACTTGATGCTCAGGGCGTAGCTAAGAGAAATCAGGCTCGTTCCAAGTACGGCGCTAAGAGACCTAAGGCTGGCGCTGCAAAGTAATTTTTTAAGGCATATCATTAATTGGTGAAACTCAATGAAACCACATGATTATTGTGGAGTATTCATTTTAATATATATGGATACCTCTGCATTGGTCGGCGTGTCATCGCACCGCTGAGGCGGTATTGTGGATTGAAACGAGTACCTATGATATCATTTCTATGAAGGAGGGAAGTATTGTGCCAAGAAGAGGTAGAATCGCAAAACGTGAGGTTCTCTGTGATCCTGTTTACAATTCTGAAATTGTAACACGTCTTATCAACAACATCATGCTTGACGGTAAGAAGGGTGTAGCACAGAAAATCGTTTACGGTGCATTTGAAATCGTAGCAGAAAAGACAGGCAAGGACGCACTTGAGGCTTTCGAAGAGGCTATGGAAAACATCATGCCGCTCCTCGAAGTAAAGGCTCGCCGTGTAGGTGGTTCCACTTACCAGGTGCCAATGGAAGTTAGACCTGAAAGAAGACAGACACTCGGTCTCAGATGGTTAACAACATATTCAAGAGCAAGAAACGAAAGAACAATGAAGGAAAGACTTGCCGGTGAAATCATTGATGCTACAAACGGTGTAGGCGGCGCTTGCAAGAAGCGTGAGGATACTCACAAGATGGCTGAAGCAAACAAGGCTTTCGCACACTATCGTTGGTAATCTCATTATTTACGGCAATCCGACATGTAACAGCTTAATGCTATTATTAAAAAGGAGATTATTATGCCAAGAGATTGTACACTTGAAAAAACAAGAAATATTGGTATAATGGCTCACATTGACGCAGGTAAAACAACAACTTCCGAGCGTATCCTTTTCTATACCGGTGTAAACCACAAGATTGGTGAAACTCACGAAGGTTCTGCAACAATGGACTGGATGGCGCAGGAGCAGGAAAGAGGTATCACAATTACCTCTGCTGCTACAACTGCACACTGGGCGGGCCATAGAATCAATATCATCGACACCCCAGGCCACGTTGACTTTACAGTAGAAGTTGAACGTTCACTTCGTGTACTCGACGGTTCTGTAACAGTTCTCTGCGCAAAGGGCGGCGTTGAGCCTCAGACTGAAACAGTTTGGAGACAGGCTAATAAATATCAGGTTCCAAGAATGGTATACGTTAACAAGATGGACATCATGGGCGCTAACTTCTACAGAGTTGTAGATATGATGCTCGACCGTCTTAAGTGTAACGCTGTTCCGATTCAGCTCCCAATCGGCGTTGAAGACACATTCAGAGGAATCATTGACCTCGTTGAGATGAAGGCTTACTGCTACTACGATGACCTCGGTAAGGACATCAGAGTAGAGGAAATTCCTGCTGATATGCTCGACAAGGCTAAGGAATACCGTGAAAAGCTCCTGGAAGCAGCTGCTGAACAGGATGACGCACTTATGGAAAAGTATTTTGAAGAAGGCGACCTCACAGTCGAAGAACTCAAGATGTGTATCCGTAAGGCTACAATTGCAAACGAAATGGTACCTGTTGTATGTGGTACATCCTACAAGAACAAGGGTGTTCAGAAGCTCCTTGACGCTATCGTAGACTACATGCCTGCACCAATCGACATTGCAAATATCAAGGGTGTAAACCCTGATACAGATGAAGAAGAAGAAAGACCTTCTTCTGACGATGAGCCATTTGCAGCTCTCGCATTCAAAATTGCTACTGACCCATTCGTTGGTAAGCTCTGTTACTTCAGAGTTTATTCCGGTAAGGTTGATGCAGGTGCTACTGTACTCAACGCTACAAAGGACGCTAACGAAAGAATGGGCCGTATTCTCCAGATGCACTCTAACCACAGAAAGGATATTGATACTTGCTACGCAGGCGATATCGCTGCATGTGTTGGTGTAAAGAATACAACTACAGGTGACACACTTTGTGATCCTAAGCACCCGATCATTCTCGAATCCATGGAATTCCCGGAACCTGTTATCCAGCTCGCTATCGAGCCTAAGACTAAGGCTGGTCAGGAAAAGATGGGTATCGGTCTTGCTAAGCTTGCTGAAGAAGACCCAACCTTCAAGACATGGACAGATGAAGAAACAGGACAGACAATTATCGCAGGTATGGGTGAACTTCACCTCGATATCATTGTTGACCGTCTTCTCAGAGAATTCAAGGTAGAGGCTAACATCGGTGCTCCACAGGTAGCTTATAAGGAAACAATCAAGTCCCTCGCTGACGTTGACCACAAGTACGCTAGACAGTCCGGTGGTAAGGGTCAGTACGGTCACGTTAAGATCAAGGTTGAGCCTAACGAGTCCGGTAAGGGTTATGAGTTTGTTAATGCTGTTGTCGGCGGTTCTATTCCTAAGGAATATATCCCTGCTGTTGACAAGGGTATCCAGGGTGCTATGAAGGCAGGCGTTCTCGCAGGCTATCAGGTAGTTGACGTTAAGGTTACACTTTACGATGGTTCTTACCACGAAGTTGACTCCTCTGAAATGGCATTCTCCATTGCAGGTTCTATGGCTTTCAAGGAAGCTATGAAGAAGGCTGACGCTTGCATTCTTGAACCTATCATGAAGGTTTCCGCTATCGTTCCTGAAGATTACATGGGTACAGTAATCGGTGACCTCAACTCCCGCCGTGGTCAGATCCTCGGTCAGGAAATCAACAACGGTATCGCTCAGGTAGACGCTCACGTTCCGCTTTCCGAAATGTTCGGTTACTCAAACGACCTCCGTTCAAAGACACAGGGTCGTGGCCAGTATTCTATGGAACCACACAGCTATACTGAAGTTCCAAGATCTGTTGCTGAAAAGATCATGTCCGTAAGAAATAAGGGCAACGATTAATTTATATAAAAATTTGCATAAAACACTTGCAATTTTAATTCAAATCTGATAAAATATTAATGTCAGAATTAATTTTAAAATTAAAAGGAGGAAATTCCAATGGCAAAGGCACATTTTGAACGTACAAAGCCACACGTAAACATTGGTACTATCGGTCACGTTGACCACGGTAAAACAACTCTTACAGCTGCAATCACAAAGACTCTCGCTATCCAGGGTCTTGCAGAAAAGAAGGACTACGCTAATATCGACTCTGCTCCAGAAGAAAGAGAAAGAGGTATTACAATCAACACTGCTCACGTTGAGTATGAGACAGCTAATCGTCACTATGCTCACGTTGACTGCCCAGGCCACGCTGACT
>JAFQUQ010000027.1 GCA_017408395.1 Oscillospiraceae bacterium | reverse complement strand
CGATGACATACGACGAGGGTCTGCCCTTTGACCTAAGCAAACGCAGTTTGCTTTCAAGCGATTTGAAAAGGCTTGACCTAAACTTTAACGTCGAGCGTTTTTGTGCAATTTTTTCTCAATTGCAACTTTATCGACAATCTGTCGTGCGGAAATAAATTTCCGCACTTTTTTATTTACGGAAAATCCGTATAAAACAAAATCTCCCGTTTAAACTATAAGCAAAAACGGAAGATTTAAGAATGAAAAAAGACAGGAAAAATATATGGGTGCTGCTGATAATCTACGCTCTGATTGCGGCGTATGTCTGCTCAAAAAATTACACGGAGACCCTTGCTCACATCAGACCAGCCGCTTACGAAAGCTTAAGCGGAGTCATTTACAAAAGCGGCTATTCCGACGAGGACTACGCTCTCATACTGCGGCAGACGGGTCTTGGCAGGGCAGCGGCTGACAGGCTTCGGGACGGCAGTGCGCTGCTTAAATATCAGGCGGTGTATTTTGCGGATACGGACTATGAATGCGTCCACACCACCCCTGTTTCGTTTGAGGAATACGTCCCCGACCCGAAAGCGGAAATCGTCACCGTTGAGGACGGGGACATTCTCGTTACCACAGCCTCGCACATTTTAAGCTGGCGCAACGGTCACGCCGCTATCGTCACCGACGCCGAAAAGGGACGTACCCTTGAAGCGGTTGTCATCGGCAGCAACACCGCCTTTCAGAGTCTTTCCAAATGGGAAGCCTACCCCAATTTCAAGGTCCTCAGGCTTAAAAATGCAACTGCGGAGGAAAGGGCGGAAATTGCGGATGCGGCAGAGGAATTTCTCGGAAACAAGCCCTATAATTTCCTTGTGGGGGTATTTCCACGGAAATACACGCCCCTTGAAGATGTTTACGGTACCCAGTGCGCACATCTTGTATGGCTTGCCTACGCTTCCTTCGGCTACGACATCGACTCGGACGGCGGAATGATAGTCACCCCGAAGGATATTGCCGAAAGCGGCCTGCTGGAGCTTGTGCAGACCTACGGGTGATAAAGCTGAAAGATCCGCAGGTTCTTTAAAGCTTTTCGGATGGCTTGTCTGCGACAATGTTGAAGTATGCGATTAATGTTCCGGCATATCTTCCTTTGCCCGTTATAGTGATCTTTACCTTGCCTACATTCTTGTTGTTTTTGTATTTTACGGTGTAGTCGATACCTTTTTTCAGGGTGTAGCCTCTGTCTGTGATCGTAAAGTCAGGAGTTATCTTTTTGCCTCTGTAAATGTAATCGTCAATTTTCTCGACGCTGCATTTTGTAATATCCTGTATAATATCACCTGCTGTTGTCATATCACCATTGACTAAAGTGTATCTGCCGTCAGGCATCATATAAGCGCAGGGGTTTATTCCCAGATTATCCGGCAGCAAAGCTCTCATATAATCCGAATACCATTTATAATCTCCCATAGCGTCGTCGCTGTATCCGTATCGGGAACGGATATGAAGACTGGTGCAGCATCGATCGCCCGGAGCTTTGATTGACGCTTCAAGCTGATGCAGTAATTGGTGAACTATCAGGGCTTCCGGAAATTCACGGTTATTCAGAGATTCTGTATCGGATATTTCTACAAGTAAAGCGTCCTTATAGCTACCGTAAGTACCATCCCAGCCGCCTGAAATATCACTCATAGGGGTAAGAATTATTATTGCATTATAGTGCTTTTTTTCAAATTGCTCATCTATAACGCTTGTGAAGCATTCTGATTTTGGGTACATACGGTAGCCTTTTAGATCATTCGGATCACATCTGTAATCCCATCTGAAAAAGCTGTCAACTTCGTTTACAGGCTTTTGGGCCGTAACAAAATCAACGTCCTTTACATTTACAAGTCCGCCCGACATTGCTCTTAATGATGCTTTGAGATTAAGGACGGCATTCTGAAATACCGTTATTTCTTCATCGGTAAAAGAGTTTTTGTAATTGGTAAGCTCTTCGCCGTCAGGCTGCAGACTGGTTGTTTTATCGTGCAGGTTAACATCAACGTCAATATCCTTATATGTAACGGCAAGTATATTCCAATCGTTTGTAACTTCGGCTTTTTCAAGCTTTACATCGCTGAACCAGATTGTACCGTTATAAGATACATCGCTGCCATCGCCAACATTAAGTTCAAGCGTGACGTCGTTCTGAGCAGCGGTTGTTGTAAAAAACAGTTCGTGCTTGACCCATTCTGTGCTTATTAAAGGATCAGTAGATGCGCGGTTTTCAAAATTATAATTAATAATGCATTCCTGAGTAATATAAGCACCTTTGAAGTGTATTTCCTCTATAACAGATGAGTTGCTTGCACGGCGTTTTCGGGTCGGCGTGGATTCTATATCGGAACATTTTACCATAGCGGAAAATTTATATTTGGTAAGCGGCTCTACCTTGACTGTTTTACTGATTGTACAGTCTCGGGCTGGGTAGTCTCCGTCTGTAACTTTTATAGAACATTTGCTGTCACCATAATAAGTTTTGTAATCGACGCTGACATCAGAGTAAAATGAAGCATATCCTATGTTTTCTCCATCGACCGTCCAACCGATTGACCATAAATCTTTAACGGCATAGGGAGAAAAAGCTTTCACAGGAAGAGAAGGAATAATGCTGAATGCAATTGCAAATGCAGTGAATAATGATAATATTCTTTTCATTTTTTACCCCTTTCGTCTAATTCTTTTTAATATTTTAACATATTATTCTGTAAAATGCAACAAAAAAACCATATTTTTATGAAAATATGGTTTTTGCTTATTTTATCTTAAGAAAGTCATACTCTTCTTGTTTTCGTACATATCGGCGTCGGCACGCTTGATAAGCTCGTCGATGTCCTCGCCGTTTCCGTAAGCATAGCCCACAGCCGCAGAAAGACGTATTTTTGCGCCCATATTCTTGATTTCAAGCTCTTCCTTCCAGAGACGGATAAGCTCCTTTATATCCTCCTCGGTGGGATTTTCCGCAATCATAACGAACTCGTCGCCGCCGATACGGTAGGTCATTGAGGAGTCGTCGGCAAATTTGATTATGGAAGCGGCAATGGTTGAAATAAGGTAGTCGCCGTAGTCGTGTCCCATAGTGTCGTTGATGTGTTTAAGACCGTTCACGTCCCAGAAAATGACGCCCAGCTTTTTTACATTGGGATAGTAATTTTCTATCATTTCAACATATTTGTTTTTATTGTAGAGCTGGGTCATTGTATCGGTTTCGCTGAGTTTTCTGAGGGTTGCCTCCTTTACGGCGTTTGAAGAAATAACGTCGGAAATGTGGCGGATAAGTATTACGAAAATAAACATTATGATAATTCTTGGTGAAGCGTAATAAACAGGCAGGGTAGTCCACGGGCTCTGGTTAATTATCTTGAAATTCGGGATGCCTGTGGCAGGGTCGTAATACTGCTCTGCGGTGCCTGTTGTAAGGAGAAGCATATTTGCGTCGCACAGACCGAAGAAATAGCCTGCCATTACCGTTACGAAAATGCTTACCACCGAAATGGCGAAAACATAGTAAATAACGCCTCTGCTGCGGTACTGCGCCGAGCAGATTATAGGGAGCACGCAGATGAATACCACGTGGTAGGTCAGCGCTATTCCCACCGCCGTCAGCATTATGACGATTGATGTGAGGAGCATATATTTTACCCATTTTGCGCTCTTGTCGCAGAAGCTGAAAAGCATTGCGGTAATGAGGGTGCATGTAATTGTAAGTCCGAGACTTATGAACATAAGGGTGTCGTCTATAATAAAGATGTCGAGCAGGTTGAGAATGGTAATTACAGCCATTGCGCCCAGCGTAATGAACTGTATTTTCATATTGAAACGGTTTGCAGAAGCTTCCATATCGTTGAAATCCTTGCCGCCGTTTAAATTCATAGTTATCACTCCCGTGGAAAAAAGATTATATAATTTATATATCGGCACGAATTATTAAAACTTTAATCTTTTTTACACAAAAAAATAAAATTCGGCTGAGTTTTCTTGTTTTTATTTTACAAAAAGCAACTGAATATTAAACACACTATGAAATGTAGATGTTGCTCACAGATAATATATACATTATTAACAATTTGTTTAATATAAAATTATACAGTATGCATAAAGTCAGGGCAAAAATGGGTGTGTTGTTGTATATTACCAAAAGAAAGTTTAAATATTATATGTTTTGCCTTAAAATTAACGATTTGTATATAAATCCGTTGAAAAAAATTTTGAAAAGTGGTATAATATTCACAATGAATAATTGCGCCTTTATGGCGGATTGTTTAAATTTTACAAGGGGGAAAACCAATGGCTAAAAAGTATTCAGCAATGAAAAAGCGTATAGTTTCCTGGCTGCTTGCCGCAGGTATGGTATTGTCACCTGCAGGCGTGGGTCTGGCTGCTGTACCTGTTGTTGCCGAGGAAACAACCACCGTTTCCGAAACAGCAACCGACAACTCTGAAACAGACGTAACAGAAGAAACTTCTGAAACAGCTGCTCCGTCGGAAACGACTGCTCCCGACGAAACATCAGGCTCCGATGATTCCGAAGAAACAACAGTTCCTGACGAAACATCAGCTCCCGAAGAAACATCAGTTCCCGACGAGACAACAGGCTCCGACGAGACTTCCGTTTCCGACGATGAGGTTACTGACGAAACAGACGTAACCGATGAAACAGATGTAACTGACGAAACAGAAGAAACTGACGTAACTGACGAAACTTCCGAAACTGAGGAAGAAACCGAAGAAGAGGAAGAAGAGTCCGACGAGGAAACTGAGGAAGATGAGGATGATCCTCTGATTCATTATGTGGATGCTCCTTACGGAGACGTTCTTCCATATTCCGCTATCTTCACCGAGTTATCGGAAGATGAAGCAATTAACATAAGAGCAAATCTTTTGCCTTCCGCAAATGCTTCATCAAGTATCTACTCGGATACAAGATCTTACAGCTTCCTTACTTCTGCACAGAAGCAGTATTATACATACATTCTCTATGGTGCAAACGCAATTGATACATCATCATCGGTATCATATGTTGACACCGGTGAAATCCGTTGGGATAACGGCACAACAACTACTACATACTTTTTTGCTCCTTTCTCAATGGGTACAAGCTTAACTGTCGCAGACGCAGAAATTGCTTTCCAGGCAGTTGCTTATGACCATCCTGAATTTTTCTGGATGGGTCATGACATCAAATATAGTTATGACAGTTCAGGTAATTATTACGGTCAGCTCTGTACCGAATATGCTTCCTGTAATACAGGCTCAGGCATCCAGTCAAGAAAGAGCGAAGTTTTCGGTATCGTAAAGGATGTTCTTGCAGAAGCAAAGAAGTACGGTAATGATTACAGTAAGGAATTCTTCATCACAGAATATCTTGTAGAAAATAACGTATATGACCTTAACGGTCCTTACGCTCACGATATTACAGGTATCCTTATTGACGGCAGAGGCGTGTGTGAGTCCTATGCAAAGTGCTTCTCACTTTTTATGAATGCCCTTGGTATTCCTAACAACTATGTTGTAGGTAAGGCAATCACATCATCGGGTGCAGGCGGTCACGCTTGGAACCAGATCCAGCTTGACGGCAAGTGGTACAACTATGACTGCACATGGATCGACCAGGAAAGCTATTACTGGTGGGATTGGTTCAATGTTGTGGATTCAGGCTTTACAAACTGTCATATCCCGGGCGGCGGTTATTACTGGCACCATGGTGTATACCCTTGCTCCGCAACAACATATTCACACGCTAACCATGAGCAGAACTTCACAATGCTTAACGGCTACTGCGTAAGCAACGGAAGCGATTTATGGTGCTATGAAACATTCGATGATGCATGGCAGCAGATTTACGACTTAAACAAGTCAACTGCTTCCTATACTATTGAATTTCTCGGCACAGGTGAATCAACAGACGAAGAGGAAGTTGCTGACCTTGCTTTTGAATTTGATACTCTCGTAACAATTCCTGCAAAGAGCGTTACCTTCAAGGAAATCAGCATTGCCTTCAACGGCGGTATCGACTCAGCTACAAGCCTTGAATTCATAGACAGCTGTGTTACCTTCGGCGGTACAAACGCTTCTATCGCAAATCTCACCCTCACAGATGCAAAGGCTGATGTCAAGACTGACCTTTACATGACTAACCTCAAAACATCAGGCAGCTCATCCTTTGAGCTTGCTGCAAAGAACGAAACTGAACCTTACATTCTTAACATTTCAGGTACAGTTACAACATCTCCTGCAGTTTCTGTAACTCTCGGCATTATCACTCCTTCAAACGGTATGGTGATCGCTAACGTTACAAACGCTAAGGTTACAGGCGATAAATTTACCTGTTCCTACGGCGGTTATGCACTTGTACGTGTAGGCAACAATATCCAGTTTGCTACTGCTTCCATCGAATTAAACGATGGTAACAGCGTTATCGGCACATACACATTCTGGGAAGACGCTCTCGACGCTATCAAGGCAAACGGCTCATCTTCAACAGAATGGGAAATCAATCTCCTTGACAACTTATACGTTGAAAACTTTGTACTCCCTGCTGCAAAATATGCTAAGAGCGTTGTAATTTACGGTGCAGGACTTTCATTCGACAACAAGACCCTTACAGTTCCTGTTGACTTTACCGTAGAGACAGCAGCTTTCGGCTGGCCCACAGGCGAAGAAGAAATTCCTGTTGACGTAGGCTTTGCAATCAAGGTTGCCGCAGGCAAGAAGCTTACAATCAACACATATGCTACATCCATCAAGTCCATCACAGGTACAAAGACTTCCAAGCTTGAAACTTCACGTTCTTTATACGTATATGATTTAAAGACATTCGGCGATGTAACAGGTCATCTCGTTGTTTTCAACAATATGTCCGCAATCACAAACTTCAGCGGTACACTTGACGTTGAAGGTTTAAAGGCTGTTGTAACTATTGATAACATTGCAGATGATACAGATATTAATACAAATATCTGCGAGGGTTCTGCTCAGAAAATCACAATCAAAAATATTGCTTCGGATGCTTTACTTACATATACAGGTCTTGACAGCGATTCCGCAAACAATTATATTGCAAGCGGCACAACAATTCTTTATGCTCCAAGCGATATAACTGACAGAATTTTCATTTCAAACACAACAGAAACAGAAAAGCCTCTCACAGCATTCTATTACAAGAAGACAAAGGAAATCAAGGCTGAATTTGCAGGTGCCGTTACACTTATTGACGATGTAACTTCAAAGGACTATCCGAACCTTGACCTTGCTATGGAAAATATGACACGCTCTGCTGATTATACTGTTTTAATCAACGAGCCTGTTACAGTTCAGAACCTTGTTATTCCAAAGACTGCTAATCTTGTTGCGTTTATCGGTGATGAGCTTACAATCGGCAACAAGGCTATCACAATCCCTGTTGATACAGTATTCAACTGTAAGCTTAACTTTACAGCTGCAGGCGGTCCTACTGTAAAGGTTGCAGCAGACGCTTACCTCGAAATCGACTCCCGCATTTATGCAACAATCCCTGATGAAGAAGAGGAAGTGGAAGAAGTTATCGTTGATTTCACAGCAACAGAAATCAAGTCCATCTCAGGTACAAAGACTTCCTCCCTCTATATTATGAACATCACAGTCGGCGACATCAAGACATTCAAGGATGTTACAATGGCCTGGAATTCCAAGGTCAACGGTAATATGTCAGGTATCGCAAACTTCAGCGGTACTCTTACAACTCAGCTTGCAAAGAGCGTAATTACCATTGACAACATCGATGATGATACCACAATTACTTATCAGGTAGGCTTATACGACGGCTCAGGTATTCCTAAGGTTACTGTAAACGCAGTTTCCGACGGCAAGACACTCAGAGTTGTTAAGGACAGCATTCATGGCGGCCAGACAGCAATGACTCCGGGTACAGTAGTTCTTTACGCTAAGACTGCTGACGTTGCAGACGCTGTTGTAATTTTAAACAAGACATCCAACGGCAAGGAGCTTACAGCTTTCTATGACTCCAAGACAAAGAAGGTTACTGCTGAATACGAAATGGCTGTTACACTTTATGAAGAAGCAGGATCAAGCTATTACGAAATCGGCAACTACAAGAACGTTGAAACTGCACTTGCAGAAGTAACAAACGGCAGCTACCTCGTTCAGCTCAACGCTTCCGCAAACGTTGCAAACCTTGTTATTCCTAAGAATGCTGACTGCATCACATTCACAGGTCAGCCTATCACAATCGGCAACAAGACTCTCACAATCCCTGCTGACGTTGATGTAGTATTTGAAGATATTGACGTATACTTCCTCAACTCTTCTACTGCTTCAATCAAGGTAGGCGCAGATTCTATCCTCAGATTTGTATTAAACGATGTTGTTGAAGATGAGGTTGTCGATGAAGACCCGATTCCTGACACACCTCCTACAATGCACATCTTCTTAAAGTCCATCACAGGTACAAAGACTTCCGAGCTTCTTGTACATAATGTAGACCTTGATGTTGATGAGATCAAGACATTCGGTGCGGTAGATTCTACAAAACAGCTTAGGGTTGAAAAGTCTATGTCAGGCATTACATATTTCAGCGGTGTTCTTTATCCTCTCACAGGCTCAACTGTTGTTATCGACGAGATCTACGCTGATTCAACACTGAAAATGAGCACAACCGGCAAGCTCAATTCTTATCCGCTTCCAAAGGTAACGATCAACAAGATCAGAAACGGCGCTGTACTTTCAATCGACATCGATAACGGTGCTTCACTTGAAGGCGGCAAGGCTGTATTCAGTGCAAAGACAAACATCCTCAACAGCGATAAGTCCAACGTTGTATTTGTAAACAAGGCTTCTAACGGCGACGATTTAGCTCCTGCTTACGACGCTAAGAAGAAGGTTATCTACACAGCTGTTGATGACGGTATCCATGTTTATACAGTCATAAGCAATCCTGTATTATATGAAGTAATTGAATATGATTCACTTGATTCAGTAATTAAGGTTGATTCTATCGAAGAAGCAATGGCTATCCTTGAAGAAAATCCAAACCAGAACTACGCAATTAACTTCATGGCAGATATGGTTCTCAACACATTTGCTGTTCCTAAGAATTACAAGGGTGCTCTTGTTCTTTCAAGCATTGACGATACCGGTGAATACCTGAATACAATCACACTTGACGGCATTACTTCACTTAAATTTACTTGTCCTGTAAGATTTGACGGTATTGATCTTGTAGGTACAAAGAAGTTCAGCATTGCTACAACCAATGACGTTTATAACTGGTTCCTTTATACTACTAATATGACATCATTGAAGGGTAATGCAAAGAGTACCCTTACACTTCACAATTCAAACGTTGATTACGATGTTTCAGGCTTCGGCAATGTTCAGGTTGCAGGTAAGACATATATCTACGGCAAGTTCACATGTACAAACATTTCTTCTAATGGAGATGGTGTATTCTATGTTATGAATGATTCTGCTGTAAAGATTACAAATATCAACGCAACAGAAACCTTCACAATTGCATTTGCTGAAAATGCTAAGCCTATCACAATCAGCGGCACAGTTATTGCTCCGTCCGTAGTTATTGCAAGCACAGATAAGTTTGCAGACGGTCAGCAGGTAATGGTTGCTCCTAAGGCAGACATTTCAAAGTTTATTGTTGACTATGACTCCCGTCCTGACGATAAGGATTATACTCTCAGCAAGACAGGCAATAACGTTTATGTAAGATCAGTCAAGTTTTTGGCAACATCTGACGGATTCGGCTCCGGCTTTGCAACATGGGCTGACTTTACAGCATTCGTTGCTGCTGAAAATGACGCTTCCGCAGATTACGTTGTAAACCTCATTGATGATTACAGCGTTGGCGGTCCTCTTACAATGCCTAAGGCAGGTACTTATGAGTCAATTACAATTGACGGTACAAAGGATGAAGAGAATGCTTACACACTTTCATTCACAGGCAACATTACTCTCACAGGTAACCTCACTTTAGTAAATGTATATGCTAACTGTATAACAAAGACAGGCGTTTCCACTGTTTACAGCGTAAACGCAGGCAAGTATTATTTCGGCCTTATGAATGTAGACGGCGAAATGATCAACAACATCAAGGGCGGCGTAGGCTCTGAAATCGAACTGTTCATGTCAGCATTGGGTGGTAATGTTACAGGTGAAACAATCATTATTGAAACATCCAGAGTAGATGGCAATGTCAAGGCAACAAAGATGCTTCAGTGTGACAATTCATGCGATTTCTACGGCAAAATCGATGCATATGCTCTTTCTTCAACAACTGAAACAGTTAAAATCAATGCAGTAATAAATCAGCTTGTAATAGGCAAGGGCGGTATTACATCAGGTGTTTACAATGTGCATCTGTACAACATCGATGATACAAGCGCTGATCTTGAAGACGGCACTGTAATCGGTAAGATTGCAGGTTCTGTCAGAAATTCAAATCTTTATGCCTATACTAATGACGAATTCTTCGGCACAATCGAAGCTGAAAACGGCAAGCTTGTTGTTTATGAAGGCGACGAAATAGCATAAAATTATCCTCGGCACATAATTAAAAACGTCCTCCATACGGGGGACGTTTCAGTTTGTCGAAAAAGTCTTTTCGACAATGAATAGTGAATATTGAATAATGAATAATTATGGAATTGCCTTCGGCAATACTATTAAAAAATGTCCGCAAAGCGGACACCTCACCTATTCACTATTCATTATTCTTTTTTCATTTTTCACTAGCCTGTCGAGTTTATCGACAGGCTAAAACGTCCTCCATACGGGGGACGTTTTTTTATGCTTTAATTAACAATCTGAACGTAAAAAAACAAGCGTTACCGCAGTTTTGCAGTAACGCCTGTTTTATTTCTGTGCTGAAAGCCTGTTGCGTAAAACGGCAAGGGAAGCCGCCATATTTTCGTTCTGCACGATAATATCATCGGGCAGTACAAGATGGACGGTGGAAAAATTCCATATAGCCTTAATGCCTGATTTTACCATGACATCCGCTGTTTCCTGTGCATAAGCAGGAGGGACTGTTATTATTCCGATTGAAGCGTTAAGTTTTTCGCATATCTGCGGAAGTTCTTCAACGCTCATAACAGGCGTTCCTTTCACGCTGCTGCCGATTATTTCCTTATTTGTATCAAAGGCGGCGGCAATGTTAAGACCGTATTCGGAAAAGCCGTCAAAGCCAAGCAGAGTCTTTCCAAGCTGACCTGCACCCACAAGCACCGCATTTGTGACGCTTTCATATTCAAGAAAGGCAACGAGCTTCTCAATGAGGGAATCTATCTCGTAACCTGTCTTTGGTTTACCCACAGCACCGATATGAGCAAGGTCCTTACGTACCTGAACGTGGTAAAGCTTAAGGTCCTCGCCGATTTTCGTGGTGGAGATATGGGATGAGCCTTCGTCCTTTTTTCTGCGGAGGTAGTCAAGGTAGGAAGGCAGTCTGAAAAGTGTCGGCTTCGGCACATTCCTTTCTGTGGCTTTGTTTTTGTTGTCTGTCATAATACTCAGCTCCCGTCAATAAAAGTGTTGAGTAATGCAAAAATGCACCATCGATGAAAAATCCTATCCCTGATTACATTTTATCATATAATTCTTTCTGTAAAAATAAGCTTTTAGAAATAATTATAGGGAAAAGTATTGCCTATTGAATAATTTCGTTAAAAATAAAACTAAGTTCATAATTTAAGGGCAATAAAGTGCATAAAATACTTTTTTATTTACATTTTTACGTACATATGGTATAATTTAAACAGTGCGATTTTTCAGCATATCAGAGAAAGAGGTAGATTTATGGTAAAAATGAACAGGGAAAGCCCTTTAAGATATAAATTTGCATTTATGGCGGTGTGTATTGCTTTAAACGCCGCAGGATACAGCATTGCGGGGAATTTTCAGCTGCCATTCTGGCTTGATACGGCAGGTACCTGCGTGTCGGCGTGCGTTCTCGGACCTGTCTACGGCGGCGTTACGGGACTTTTAAGCAACGTGCTGATGGGAATTACTGACACGATCGCCCTTGTTTACAGCTTGATAAACGTTGCGCTGGGAGTTATTGTGGGAATAATTTCAAGAAAAGGTGTATGCGAGGACATTTTCAACGTTATATGTATTGGTATCGGAATGGGGCTTTTTACCACTATATGTGCAACTCCGCTGAACTGCGTTTTCTGGGACGGTTACATCAACAACAAGTGGGGAGACGCTATGTTTGAAATGCTGGAAAATTACAGCATAGCTATGCCCCTGAGAAGCCTGTGCGGTCAGGCGGTAGTTGATATTCCCGACAAGGCGCTGACTTTTACGATAGCGTATCTGATAGTGATGTTCCTTAAAAACAGCGGAATTTACACAAAGCCTGACGAAAAGGCGAAAAACAGCAAAACGGAGGGCACGGTATGAAGCTACTGATCAAATTTACGGCGGCGGTGGTAACGCTTCTGGCGGCGGTACAGCTTATCTGCCTTGACTGCGGGGCTGAGAGCAACTTTTTCAGCGACTACGAAACGGTGCTCTACAACACCGAAAACGGACTTGACTCTACAAGCGCAAACGCAGTTGTGCAGACCGATGACGGCTACATCTGGGTGGGTACATACACCGGACTTTACCGCTACGACGGCACAAGATTTACACTTTATGACAGCGACAAGGGCATAAACAGTGTTCGTGCGCTTTTCATTGACTCACGCCGCAGAATGTGGGTGGGTATGAACGAGGGCGGTGCCGCAGTTTACAATGAGGATGGCTCCATCACCTTTTACAGCAAACAGAACGGCTTGTCCTCAAATTCCGTAAGAAGCTTCTGCGAGGACGTTGACGGCAACATCTACATCGGCTCAACGGGTGCGCTCAACGTGGTTTCTCCCGACGGCGAAATTTCTTCCGTCACATCCGTAAGCTACGTAAACTCCCTTGCGGCTTCGGATAACGGCGTCGTTGCGGGCGTTACCCATACGGGTGTGCTGTTTTTCCTTTACGGTAACGGCGGCATAAAAATGACGGAAATAACCGATACCCCCGATGAAAACTACTCCTGTGCAGGCGTTGACGGAAACGGGGATTTTCTCGTGGGTACGTCAGGCTCGGATATTTATCGCTTTAAGCTTGAGGACGGAGAGCTTACTGAAGAAAAAATGATTTCCCTTGACACGGTTTCGGGGCTTGCGGTAATAAAAAGCTGTGAAAGCGGCTACTGGATATGTGCCGATAACGGTGCTGTCCACCTTGACAATGATTTAAAGGAGGAAAATCTTTCCCACGGAAGCTTCAACAGCAACATTGCAGGCATTACCGAGGATTATCAGGGCAACCACTGGTTTGTTTCAATGCGTCAGGGTGTTCTTAAGCTTACGGCAAATCCTTTTGTAAGAATTGACGTAACGGATGAGCTTGCGGAGTCGGTAACAAATTCCGTGGAAATCATCGGCGGTTACATCTACATTGCAGGGGACTCGGGACTTGACATTTTAAAGCTTTCAAACGGTGCGGAAATGCACAATGACATAACCGAAAGGCTGGAGGGCGTGCGTGTACGTCAGGTAAAGGCGGACTCAAAGGGGAACGTCTGGATAAGCACCTACGGCACGGACGGTCTTATCTGCTATAAACCATCCGACGGCAGCTTTGAAATTTACAACGAAAGCACCGCAGGCACTATCGGCTCAAGATTTCGTTTCGTGACGGAGCTTAAGGACGGTACGGTCTTTGCGGCTACCGCAAGCGGTATGAACTACATAAAAAACGGCGAGGTGGTGCACACTATCGGCTCGGAGCAGGATGCGGATATGCCGCAGATGCTCTGTGCGGTTGAAACCGTGGACGGCACGATCCTTGCAGGAAGCGACGGCGACGGTATTTACGGCATAAAGGACGGCAGGGTCGTATTCAAGCTTGGTGAAGATGAGGGACTTATGTCGCCTGTTGTAATGCGTATCGTGAAGTACAAGGATTTTTACTTTGTTGTAACGGGCACGTCACTTTACAGACTTGACGTGACGGAGCAGGAGGGCGGTTTTAAGCTTACGCCGCTGGACAGCTTTGTTTACGGCAACAATTTTGACATTATCACCGACGAGGAGCACGGCGAGGTGTGGGTAACGGGAAGTGCAGGCATCTACCTTGCCGACGGTGACGAGCTGGGACAGAACATCTGTAAGAATTACAATCTTTACAGCCGAAAGAACGGTCTGGACTCATCCCTTACGGCAAATTCCTGGAATTATTACGACAACGGCAATATCTATCTCTGCTGCAGCGACGGTGTAAGACGGTTTTCATCGGCAGGCATAAGAACTCCCTCAGGAAGCTTCAATCTTGCTGTAAACAATGCCGTGCTTGCCGACGGTACAAGGATTTACCCCGAAAAATCCGAGGAATATTCGGGAAAATTCGTTATCCCTCCCGACGCAAAGCGTATAAGCTTCGAGGCGGCGGCGCTGAATTACACTTTAAGCGACCCTGAGCTTTACATTTATCTTGAAGGCTACGACGAAACGGGTCTTTATATGAAGCAGAGCGAGCTTAAAGAAATAAGCTTCACAAACCTTCCCTACGGCACATATTACCTTTACATCGGCGCACTGAGCAGACAGCCCGGACAGCCCGGCATAAGCAGGGTTTACGAAATTGAAAAGCAAGCTCAGTTCTATGAACAGCCTGTGTTTAAGAATTACCTGTTTTTCCTTGGGGTGCTGATGGTTGCGTTCATAACCTGGGCGGTCACTAAAATAGGCAATTTAAGCGTCATCAAGCAGCAGTACGAGGAGATACGCATTGCAAAGGAAGAGGCTGACCGTGCAAACAACGCAAAGAGCCTGTTTCTTGCGAATATTTCCCACGAAATCAGAACGCCTATCAACACAATGCTTGGTATGAACGAGATGATTTTGCGTGAAAACAAGGACAGTACCATCGAAAAATACGCTCTCCACGTTAAAAGCTCGGGTACGACTCTTATTGCTATCATCAACGATATCATCGACGTTTCAAACATCGAGTCGGGACGTATGAGAATAGTCCCCGAAAATTACGACATCACACAGACCATCGAAAGCCTTGTTGCAACAACGGAATTCAGGGCAAGGGAGAAAAATCTGGAGTTTAAATATGAGATTTCTCCCGACATCCCTAAGATACTTTACGGCGACGAGGTGCGTCTTAAACAGATAGTGACCAACCTTCTCAGCAACGCACTTAAATATACCGAAAAGGGCAGCATTACCCTGAGAATACGCTGTGAGGAAAAGGACGACGATGAAATTCTCCTTAACGTTACCGTAGAGGATACGGGTATCGGCATTAAGGACGAGGACAAGGAGCGTATGTTCAAGGAGTTTGAGCGTGGAAATGCGTCCTATAACAGCATTGAGGGCACGGGTCTCGGTTTAAGCATTACAAGGAGCCTGCTGGAGCTTATGGGAAGCGAGCTTATGTTTATAAGCGAATTCGGGCTGGGGTCTGCTTTCGGCTTCTCGCTTAAACAGAAAAAGGTTTCAGACGAGCGTGTAGGCGAGCTGTCCTTTGCTTTAAAGGATAAGAAAAAGTATTACAGCGGAGATGATTTTATTGCACCGCAGGCTGAAATCCTTATCGTTGACGACAACATAATGAACCTTGAGGTTGCAAAGAGCCTGCTTAAAAAGACGCAGGTCGGCGCTGATACCGCATCAAGCGGAAAGGAATGTCTTGAGCTGGTGAAGAAAAAGAAGTACGACCTGATTTTCCTTGACCATATGATGCCCGAAAAGGACGGCATTGAAACGCTCAATGAGATACGCTCCACGGAAAATTTATGCAGGGAAACCCCCGTCGTGGTGCTTACGGCAAATGCAGTTTCGGGTGCAAAGAAGATGTACCTTAAAAACGGCTTTGACGACTACATTTCAAAGCCTGTTACAGCGGCAGAGCTTGAACGCAGGCTTGTGAAATTCCTGCCTGAAGAGCTTATCACCTACGCTGAAGAGGACAGCGGCACAGAGACGGAAATGCGTTCTCTGGGTGATACGGAATTTGCAAATGTAAACGTAAAGCTTGGTATGCAGTATGCAGGCGGAAACGAAAAAATGTACCGTGAGGTCGTGGGGATATACCTTGATTCAAGCGGCCTGTGCGTAGAAAAGATAATCAGAGCGTTTGACGACGAGGATTTAAACAGCTACGGTATAAATGTACATTCCTTGAAGAGTACTTCGCTCAGTATCGGTGCGGAAAAGCTGTCCGAGCTGGCACGTTCACTTGAACTGGCGGCGAAGAACGGCGACAGGGAATTTGTAGAAAGCAATCATCAAATGCTCATAAGGCTTTATGACGAGGTTATCGCAGAACTAAAGGACGGGATGTAAAGCAAAAAAAGCAAGCCCGACACTAAAGTTTTAGGTCAAGCCTTTTTCAAAAGGCTTGCAGGGTTCAAAGGGACAGCGTCCCTTGCGGGTTAAGGGCAGCGCCCTTAGCAAGTCCAGGCAAAACAAAAGCAAAAAGCAAAAAACAAAGCCGCAATTCAGCGTAAAAATCCAGAGGTGAGAAAAGAAAATCTTTTCTGTAATCTTTAGTGGTACGTTAATCTGAATTGCGGCTAAAATTTTAGCTGTGTTAAGCAATATAAAATCTCGCTGTAAATCGAAAAAAGCGTAAGCGTTTTTGATTTACAGCGACAAGCTAACCACCTGCTGACAGTTCCTTGCAAACTAAGCCTCTCATATAAAAGAAAAGAGCGAAGCGTGTTTTCTTTTATATGAGACACGGCAAAGTAAAATTCACGGTTTGATGAAATATACAACGCATAATGTTATACAAGCATAAAAAGTTTTTTATTTTGCCCGTCACAGAAAAAAGAAATATCGCTTCGCTCTTTCTTTTTTCTGTGAGGTTTTGATTGCAGGGGATTGTTTGTTATTAAGATAGCGTGTCGTAACAAATCAAAAACGCTTACGCTTTTTTCGATTTGTTACGAGGGATGATTTTGTTTAATACAGATAGAATTTTAGCCGCAATTCAGATTAAGGTGCTACTAAAGATAGTAGAAATCGGATGATTTGACTTATCTTTGCCTTATACTCTGAATTGCGGCGTTGTTTTGCTTAGACTTGCTAAGGGCGCTGCCCTTAACCCGCAAGGGACGCTGTCCCTTTGAACCCTGCAAGCCTTTGAAAAGGCTTGACCTAAACTTTATTCCGAACCAACAATTGAAAATTGTTGGTTCAAACGGGGGTCAAGGG
>JAFQUQ010000026.1 GCA_017408395.1 Oscillospiraceae bacterium | reverse complement strand
GTCCTTCCTATCCTGTTGAAATCACAGGTCTTGCAGAAGTTCCTTCCGCAGGTGACATCTTCAATGCGGTTGAGGATGAACGCCTTGCAAGAGAGCTTGTTGAACAGCGTAAGCACGAGGCTAAGCAGGAACAGTTCAAGCAGTACCAGAAGGTTACTCTTGATAACCTCTTCAGCCAGATCGAACAGGGCGGTATGAAGGAGCTTCCTATCATTGTTAAGGCCGACGTACAGGGCTCCGTTGAAGCTGTAAGACAGTCCCTTGAAAAGCTTACAAACGAAGAAGTAAGAGTAAAGGTTATCCACGGTGCTGTTGGTGCCGTTTCCGAAAGCGACGTTATGCTTGCTGACGCTTCAAACGCTATCATCGTAGGCTTTAACGTAAGACCTGACCCTGTTGCTGCTGAAAATGCAGAACGTGACGGCGTAGACATCCGTCTTTACAGAATTATCTACGACGCAATCGAAGAAATCACAACCGCTATGAAGGGTATGCTTGCTCCTAAGTACAGAGAAGTTAACCTCGGACGTGTTGAAGTAAGACAGGTTTACAAGATTTCCAACGTCGGCGCTGTTTCAGGCTCCTACGTTCTCCACGGCAAGATCCAGAGAAACTGTGAGATCCGTGTTGTTCGTGACGGTATCATCATTGCAGATGACAAGCTCTCCAGCTTAAAGCGTTTCAAGGATGACGTCAAGGAGGTTGCTGAAGGCTACGAGTGCGGTATTACACTTGAAAAGTTCAACGACGTTAAGGTAGGCGACATTTTTGAAGCTTACTACATGGAAGAATACAGACCGGACTAATTTAAAGTGAAAAGGTTAAAAGTAAAGAAGTCAGGCTTCTTTGCTTTTGACCGTATATATACGAAACCGAAAGGAACAGTTTTTATGGCAAACTTTAAAAACCAGCGTCTTTCTGAGGACATTATGCGTGAGCTTGCAGGTCTTATCAGAGAGCGTGTAAAAGACCCCAGAGTTGACAAAATGGCGGTATCTGTTGTAAGAGTTGAGCTTTCGGGCGACAGCTCCCACTGCAAGGTGTTCATTTCAAGCTTCAAAGGCACAGAGGACGCACAGAACGCAGTAAAGGGACTTGTCAGCGCATCGGGTATGCTCAGACGTGAGATAACAAACAAGCTCCGTATAAGAAGATGCCCGGAACTTCATTTTATAGCTGACAACTCAATTGAACATTCCGCTGAGATTTCAAAAATGCTCAACGATGTTCTTTCGGGTACCGATAAAGAAACAGAATAAGCCGAAAAGGAGGATAATATGCAGATAACCTATTCCGAAACTGCGGAATTTCTTCGCAGCAACGACAACTACTACATCCTCACTCACGCAAACCCTGACGGTGACACCATCGGCAGCGGCTTCGGCTTATGCTATATTTTAAGAAAAATGGGCAAGAAGGCCAATGTTTTATGCTCGGATGATTTTCCCCGCAGATACGATTTTATGTACGAAAGCTACCTCCCCCAGAAGTTTTCTCCCGAAACCTTTGTTGCGGTGGATGTTGCAGACCCGAAGCTTCTCGGCAGCGGTCTGATACAGTACGCTGAGTACGTTGACCTTTGCATTGACCACCACATCTCAAATGTAAACTACGCTAAGCGTACCCTTGTTGAGCCTGAGGCAGCGGCGGCTTGTCAGGTTATCTATCAGCTTCTTTCAAGAGAAAAGCTTACGGAAACCGACGACCTTATTGCGAAGTGTCTTTACACCGGTATTGCTACCGATTCGGGATGCTTTAAATTTGATTGCACTTCTCCCGAAACTCATCTTGCGGCGGCTGAATTAATGCGTTTTGATATTGACGCAGGCAGAATAAACCGCCGTATGTTCGATGAAAAGAGCAGGGCAAGAATAAAAGTAGAGCAGTATATCTTAAACGAAATGGAATACTTCCTTGACGACAGATGTGCAATGGCGGCGGTAACTCTTGATGCAATGAAGCAGACAGGTCTGCCTGCGGACGAATTCGAGGGACTTTCAAGCCTTACCACAATGCTTGATACCGTTGAAGTCGGCGTAATAATCCGTCAGAAGGACGAGGGCAAGTTTAAAATTTCAATGCGTTCAACAGGAGATACCGACGTTTCCGCTATCTGCAAAAAATTCGGCGGCGGCGGTCACGTCAAAGCGGCAGGCTGTACAATGGAAGGCGAGCTTGAGGACATAAAGCTTAAACTTCTGTCGGGAATTGCTCCTGAACTGGGGATTGATTTATGGCTGGCTTAAACGATAATTTAAACGGAATAATCTGTGTAAACAAGCCGCAGGATTTCACCTCTTTTGACGTTATTGCAAAAATGAGAGGTATCCTTAAGCTTAAGCGGCTTGGCCACGCAGGGACTCTTGACCCTATGGCTACGGGTGTACTGCCTGTTTTTGCAGGAAAGGCAACAAAGGCGTGTGACATTATTCCTGACAGGGACAAGGTTTATGAGGCAGGCTTCAGGCTTGGACTTGTAACTGACACGCAGGATTCAAGCGGTACTGTCACATCGGAGCGTGACCCGTCGGGAATTACGGCAGAGGATGTAAAAAAAGCCCTTGCGGATTTCCGTGGGGACATTATGCAGATACCGCCTATGTATTCCGCTGTAATGATAAACGGACAGCGGCTTTACGACCTTGCAAGACAGGGAAAGGTGGTTGAGCGTGAGGCAAGACCTGTTACGGTTTACACAATTGAGCTGCTTTCTTATGATGAGGACACCCACACGGGCAGGCTGGAAATTTCCTGCTCAAAGGGTACCTACATCAGAACGCTTATAAATGATATAGGCGAAAAGCTTGGGTGCGGAGGGATTATGACCTCTCTTGTAAGAACGAAGGCGTGCGGATTTTCACTTGAAGACTGTGTTACGCTGGAGGATTTGCAGAAGCTTGCAGAGGAGGGCGTTTCCGCCGAAAAATATCTCCTGCCTATTGAAAAGGTGTTCGGAGAGTTTAAGAAGATTAAGCTCAACGCACATCAGGAGAAGCTTTACAGAAACGGAATAAAGCTTGATACAGAAAGAATAAGGGCGGATTTTTCGGGAGATGAAAACGAGAAATTCCGTGTTTACGGTGCAGACGGATGCTTTATAGGAACGGCCTGTGCCGATTATGAAAAGAAAGAACTGAGAGTTGACAAAAACTTTTAGAGGGTGATATTACGGTTGATCTTACAGGCACAAATGAAGTGCCCGAAAACTCAACGGCTGTTGCGATGGGACTGTTTGACGGCGTTCATTTCGGACACCGCAGCGTTATCAAGCGGGCTGTTGAAATTGCGGAAGAAAATATCGGTATTGCACCTGCCGTTTTTACCTTTGAAACCGCTTCCGTTACTTCAAAGGGTGACAACGGCGTAGAATATCTGCTGTCGAGAGAGCTTAAGCACGAGCTTATCGGCAGACTGGGTGTGAAGTATATTTACTCACCCGATTTTATGAACTTTAAAAATCTGACGGCGGAGGAATTTGTTGAGCTGGTGCTTTGCGACAAGCTTATGGCTAGGTATGTCATATGCGGCGAGGATTTCCGATTTGGAAAAAATGCGTCGGGCAACGTGGAAATTCTGGATAAGCTTTGCAGAAAAAGAGGTATCACTGTGATAATCGTGCCGCCTGTGACAGAGGACAGCGGCGTAAGGATTTCATCGACAATGATACGCAATCTTGTAAAGGAAGGCAGAATTTCCGAGGCAAACAAGCTTATGGGCGCAAGATTTCAGTTCAGACTTCCTGTGATGTACGGTCATCAGATAGGCAGAACGCTGGATTTTCCGACTATAAACCAGTATCTTAAAAAGCGGCAGGTAATGCCTAAATACGGCGTTTACGCTTCCGTTGCGGAGTTTATGGGACGTGTTTATCCTGCGGTGACAAACATCGGAATGAAGCCTACCGTTGCAAATACGGAGGTACCGGTTGCGGAAAGCTATATCGTAGGCTTTGACGGCGACCTTTACGGTGAGACGGTTAAAATTTCCCTGATTGATTTCATACGTCCCGAGGTTAAATTTGACAGCCTTGAACAGCTTAAAAATCAGATTGCACAGGACGTAAAAAAAGCAACGGAAGCAAGGTGACGTTATGGCTTTTATGGGAATATTTATGATGGGGCTTGCGGCGTTTCTCATCGTGGTTGGAGCGCTGTTTACAGCGGCAGTTGTGTTTCTGATAGTTTCAATATGTATGCAGCAAAGCTATAAGAAAAAGCTTTCCAATGTCGGTGAGGGCGATAAAAAGCCGGGGAAATGGTACCTGATACCAAGAATTCTTTCCATTTTGAATTTTGCCCCCCTTGTCTTTATGACAGTTGCTTTTGCGGTGAGTATGATACAGACTGCTTTTGAGCATCATAATTCACTTGCAGAAAACGTGAACAAGGGCAGATACGAAAGAGTAAGGCACCTGCTTGAAGACGGTGTTTCTCCCGATTGCACAGAAGACAGCAACGAGCCTGCGGCAGACGGAGAAAAAACGCTTCTGATGCTGCTTTGTGAAAATCACGGCTTTTTTGACAGCTATGAGGACCCTGTGGATTATGAGCTTACATCGGATGAGCTTGCAATGATTGAGCTTCTCATAGAGTACGGTGCCGATGTCAATGCCGAAAGCTACAGGCACGTGCGTATCAGCGACGGACATACATTCACAACGGAGACCGATTATTACAACATTGACGACTGCTGCGGATATACGCCCCTTATGTATGCGGTAAGAAGCGGAGAGGCTGAGCTTGTGAAGCTTCTTATTGAAAGCGGTGCGGATGTAAATCACCGTGACTACTGCGGATTTACGCCTGTTGCCGTTGTGGCAGACGAGTTTGAAGATGAAGAGGGCGCTGAAATTCTCCGTATGCTTATAGAAAACGGCGCTTCCGTCGATACAATAACAAACTTCGGACAGACCCCGTTGTTTCTTGCCTTCCGCAATACTGTGGGCGGAGAGCCCGATGACAAGGACGAGATAATGGACATTCTGGACGAAGCATATGGAAATGAAAGGATTGATTAAAATGAATACAGCAAACGTAAGAACAAGATTTGCACCAAGCCCTACAGGCTTTATGCACATCGGTAATCTTCGTACTGCACTTTACACATATATTATCGCAAGAAAATACGGCGGTAAGTTTATTCTCAGAATTGAGGACACCGACCAGGGCAGATATGTTGAAGGCGCAACAGACGTTATTTACGATACACTCCGTGTCTGCGGCTTAAACTGGGACGAGGGTCCTGATATAGGCGGTCCTGTCGGTCCGTATGTTCAGTCCGAGCGTATGGGACTGTTCAAGCAGTATGCGGAAGAGCTTGTTCAGAAGGGCAAGGCTTACTACTGCTTCTGCACAAAGGAGCGTATGGAGCAGGTTCACGAGGAGCAGAAGGCAAAGGGTATCACTCCTACCTACGACAGACATTGCCGTGACCTTGACCCTGCCGAGGTACAGAAGCTTCTTGACGCAGGCACACCTTACGTTATCCGTCAGAAGGTTCCTCTTGACGGCACAACTACTTTCCACGACGAGCTTTACGGTGACATTACCGTGCCGAACGCTGACCTTGACGACCAGATTTTAATCAAGGCAGACGGTATGCCTACCTATAACTTTGCAAACGTTGTTGACGACCATCTTATGGGTATCACTCACGTTGTAAGAGGCAACGAGTATCTTTCCTCCGCACCTAAGTATAATCTTCTTTACGAGGCTTTCGGCTGGGAAGTACCTTGCTACATCCACGTTGAGCATATTATGCGTGACGCTACTCACAAGCTTTCAAAGCGTGACGGCGACGCTTACTTCGGCGATTTCGTAAACGCCGGCTACTATATCCCTGCTATCCTGAACTATATCGCACTTTTAGGCTGGGCACCAAAGGGCGAAAAGGAAATCTTTACTCTTGAAGAGCTTGTTGAGGAATTTGACATTCACGGTCTTTCAAAGTCACCTGCCATCTTTGACCCTGTAAAGATGAAGGCTATCAACTTTGAGTGGATAAAGAACCTTCCTCTCGACAAGTTCAAGGAGATCGCACTCCCTTATATCAGACAGACCTGCAAGAGCGAAAGCGTAAACATTGACGTTCTCGCAAGAGTTCTCCAGCCAAGAACAGAGCTTCTCACCGATATTCCCGAAAGAGTTGACTTCCTTGACGAGCTGAGAGAATACAGCAACGACCTTTACTTCAACAAGAAGATGAAGACTACTCCCGAAACAAGCCTTGAGGCTCTTAAGGCGGCTCTCGGCGTGTTTGAGGGTATTGCTGAGGAAAACTGGACAGAGGAGTCCATTCATTCCGCACTCTTTGCTGAAATTGAAAAGCTTGAAGTAAAGAACGGCTGGATGCTTCTTCCTATCAGAGCTGCTCTTTCAGGCAAGCAGTCCACTCCCGGCGGCGGCGTAGAGCTTGCTGCAATTTTAGGCAAGGACGAAAGCATTGCACGTATCAGGAAGGGTATCGAACAGCTTTCACAGTAACTTTAACGTGATTATCACAGTATGAACACATTGTACTGGTAAAATATACGAGGCTGTGCGGCGTTATTTCAGCCGCAGGTCTCTGAATTAAAACACAAACCGAGAGGAATGGTGTAATAATGATCGAGGTTAAAAACCTTACAAAGCAATACGGTCAGAAAAAAGCCGTGGACAACCTTTCGTTTACAGTAGAGGACGGGGAAATTTTAGGCTTCCTCGGCCCGAACGGTGCAGGTAAGTCCACTACAATGAATATCCTTACAGGATATATTTCTTCAACTTCGGGACAGGCGCTCATCAACGGCGTTGACATCCTTGAAAACCCTATGAAGGCAAAGAAGGACATCGGTTATCTTCCTGAAATTCCCCCTCTTTACCTTGATATGACCGTAAAAGAGTACCTTAATTTTATCTACGACCTTAAAAAGTGCAAGCTGCCGAGAAAGGCTCACCTTGCAGACGTATGCGACCTTGTAAAGATCACAGATGTTTACGACAGAATTATCCGCAACCTTTCAAAGGGTTACAAGCAGAGAGTAGGTCTTGCACAGGCGCTTATCGGCAATCCGCCTATCCTTATTCTTGACGAGCCTACCGTTGGTCTTGACCCTAAGCAGATCATCGAGATCAGAAGCCTTATCAAGAAGCTGGGCAAGAAGCATACAGTTATTCTTTCTTCCCATATCCTTTCCGAAATCCAGGCGGTATGCGACCACGTTATCATCATTAACAGAGGTAAAATCGCCGCTAACGATACCACGGAAAATCTTACCGCAAATATTTCCACCGACCGCCGTATCATTGCAAGAATTGACGGTAACAGAGAAGAAATCCTCAAGGTCATCAAGGCTATTCCTGGGGTTATCACAGCTGTTGCGGATATGGAACGTGAGCCGGGCATATTCGATTATGAAATCGAAGTAAAGGAAGGCACGGACATCCGCCGTGAGCTTTTCAAGCGTGTCAAGGACAGAAACTGGGTTATGCTTGGTCTTAAGTCTATGGAAATGTCACTTGAAGACATTTTCCTTAAGATTACTATGGGCGATAACGTAAACATCAGCGTAAAGAACGGTGAAACAGACGGTGCTTCCGCTGAAAATGAGGAGACCTTTGAAGAAAAGGCGGCTGAAGCTGACGCCAAGGCTGCTGAGTACGATGAAAAGGCGGCTGAAGCCGACGCCAAGGCTGAAGAATATGACAAGCTTGCCGAAAAGGCAGAAGAAACCGAAGAAAAGGAGGGTGAAGAATAATGGGTGCTATTTTCAGACGTGAACTGAAGGCGTACTTCACTTCACCTATCGCTTACATTTACATTGCCGCATTCTATCTTTACATCGGCAACTACTTTGTAAACTACAATATGGCATACGGCTCAACCGATATGACCTATGTTTTCTCAAACGCATTCGTAATTATGATGATACTTCTTCCTCTGCTGACAATGCGTCTGTTTACGGAAGAAAAGAAGTACCGTACAGACCAGTGCCTGCTTACGGCACCTGTAAGCTTAGGAGGAATAGTGTTCGGCAAATTCCTTGCCGCTACCTGTGTTTTCCTCTGCGGTATGCTCATCTATATCCCGTTCATTATCGTGCTTTACGGCTATGCGGGAACTCTTGAATGGGCTACCATAATCGGCACAATGCTTGCTCTTGTACTGCTTGGTGCGTCATTTGTGTCAATCGGCGTGTTCGTATCGTCCCTTACAGAGAGCCAGGTGGTTGCTGCAATTTTCAGCTTCGGCATAATTATGTTCTTCTATATGATCGACATTCTCGCTTCAAGCGTTTCAAACGAAACCGTAAGCTCAATTATGTCTGCACTTGGTTTCTATTCAAGATACAGTGAATTCTCCACGGGTATCTTTGATGTGGGCAGCATTTTATTCTTCGCAAGCACAATCTTTGTCTTCAACTTCCTTACTGTCCGTGTGCTTGAAAAACGCCGCTGGGCTGATTGATGGGAGGGCTGTTTAAAATGAGTAATGAAGCAAACAAGGCTGTAAAGCCAAAGAAGAAATTCAACACCAAGAAGCTTAAGTACGGCTCTGCCGCAACTGCGCTTACAATTATCGTAATTGCAGCAGTAGTGCTTGTAAATGTTATCGTACACCTTCTCGGTGACAGAATGAACCTTACGGTAGACCTTACTTCAACCGACGCTTTTGAGATTTCTCAGGAGTCCGTTGATTACATCAATTCTCTCAGCGAGGATATTGAAATCGTAACAATGGTTGACGAGGCTATGTTCAGAGATACCACAAACGTTTATTATAAGCAGGCTTATGAGGTTATCAAGAAGTATGAGCAGAAAAGCGACAGAATTACCGTTAAATTCGTTGATATGACCGCTGACCCGACTTATGCAAACAGATACAGCGAAATTTACAAGGGTACCATTTCCGAGTACAGCATTGTAATTTCCTGCGGAAACAGAATAAAGGTCATCAGCGTAAACGACCTTTTCAACGCTGAGCTCAACTACCAGACCTATTCCTATCAGATCGTTTCCTCAAAGGCTGAGCAGGTGCTTACATCTGCAATTATGTACGTTTCCGACCCTGACCCGATGCAGGCTGTAATTCTTGAGGTTGAGTCCGCAGGCGTTGCAAACGAATATATCCAGACTCTTCTTGAGGACGACGGTTTTGATGTTACAACTTCAAACCCACAGCTTGAGCCTATTCCGACAGAAGCTGATCTTCTTGTTATAAATGCTCCTCTCAATGACTTCTCCGAAGAGGTCGTTGACCAGCTTTACGCTTATATGGAAAACGGCGGCAACTACGGCAAGAATATTATTTATCTTGCAAGCTTTACTCAGAAGGATACAACTAACATTGACGCCTTCCTTGCTGAATGGGGCATTGAAATCGGCAAGGGCGTTGTAGGTGATACAAACACCAACAACCTTGCAACAGGTACTACCTTCTACGCTTTCAAGAACTATATCGAAAGCAACGATTATTCCGTAAACGTTGCACAGCCTGACCTTCCTGTTGTTGCTTACAATGCACGTCCTGTAAACATTCTCTTTGAACATCAGGGCAACGTTTCAACAGTTCCTCTCCTTACTTCCGATGATACAGCCTTCGTTCTCACAGACGAAATGCAGGCTGCCGCACAGCAGGGTGAAGAACCTGACATTGTAAACGGTGCATACAACACCATTGCACTTTCAAACAAGTACACCTTTGACAGCAACAATAATCAGGTGCTCTCAAATCTTCTTGTTTTCGGTGCTTCCGATATGCTTGACTACGGTCTTACAGCTACAACCTATTACAACAACGGTGACTACTTTGTTTCAATCGTAAACGCTATGACAGGCAAGAACGCAGGCGTTTCCATCGTTGCAAAGGACCTTACTGCCGCTACTTTTGACACAGACGTTGCAAAGGTAAGCGCTTCAGCGTGGATATTCCTTATTCTTATCCCTGCGGCTGTTGTAATCACAGGTATCGTTATCTGGCTCAGAAGGAGACATAAGTAATGAAGTCCAAAATCAAGCTTATTATAATTATTGCGATCGTTGCAATTCTTCTCGGCGGCGCTGTGGCGGCTCTTGTCCTTACAGCCCCTGAGGAGGAAACCGAAGAAGCAACTGAAAATGAGGTTACTACCCAGCTTATTTACGATAAAAATCCTGCGGATATAAGTATGCTTACAATCACAAACGAGTTCGGCACTTACTCCATTGAGCGTGTCGGCAAGGACGGCGTTTATGTGTGGACTGTGTTTGAATATGCGGCTTCACCTGTGGATTATAACCGTATTGACAGCATGATAACAAATGCGGCTACCCTTACTTCACAGAAGCTTGCTGCTGAAAATGCAGAGGACCTGTCTGTTTACGGTCTTGCACAGCCTAAGGCAGAGTACAAGGTCGAGTTCGACGATACGGATAAGACCGTCAAGGAAATCTGTATCGGCGACAATGTTCCGGGTACTGCAAGCACAACTTATGTCTGCTTCAAGGGCGAAAATACAGTTTATACCGTAAAGAGCAGCTTCCTCAGATACTTCCTTGAAGACAAGAGGGAGTGCATATACAAGACTGTTTACACAGGTAAAACTGCAACTGACGCAAACGACACTACAGATTATACTAAAATCAACAGTATGACAATCAGCCGTGACGATATTGATTACGACATTGTCATCGAATACGACACCCGTCTTGACGACGAGGACGCTATCGTTTCCAACTCATCAGGTTACAGACTTACATCTCCTGTAAGACTTGACCTTAATCCTGACAAGGCTACAAGCGTGCTGACAGGCGTGTTTGGTCTTACAGCAAGCGACTTTGCCGTGCTTGCTCCGACAGAGGAACAGATTGCCGAATACGGACTTGACGACCCATATGCAGAGTTCAGCTTTGACATTGTGGGCGGTGCATTCAACCTTAAGGTCGGCAACCCATATACCGATGCTGAGGGCAATCAGACAGGCTATTATGCAATGGCAGAGGGTATTGATGTTATCTATATCTTTGATACGGCATCACTTCCATGGCTTACATTCATGCCCCTTGACATCACTACATCCATTATCACAGGCAACTACATCTTCGGTGTTACCTCAATGGATATGACAGGTCCTGACGCTGACGCTCACTTTACAATGACAGGTACTTCAAATAAGGATTATGCTGTAAAGCTTAACGGTGAGGATGTTGATGTTGAAGCCTTCAAGTCACTGTATCAGTTTATTCTTATGGCTCCTGCGGAACAGCTCTGCTTTGACGAGCCTGAGGGCGAAGCACTTATTACTGTTGCAATCAAATCTGCAACGGGAGACGATACACTCGAATTCTATCCGACGGAAAACCGCAGAACTATAATTCGTCTTAACGGAGTCACAAGCTTTACCTGCAAGACTGCTTATGCGGAACGTCTGCTGGAAAATCTCCACAAGTTTGAAAAGGGTGAGGAGATCATTTCAAGCTGGTAATTTCCGCGTTTTGACAAATTATCCTCTGTGTAATGTGATAAAATAAAAATATTGCCACTTATTTTTAACAATAGCTATTGATTTTGTTAATAATGTATGTTATAATTTTTATTGAAGAATATTATACCGTACAATAGCTGTGTTGAAAATGCTATGTATTGGAAATACATTACAGCTGCAAGAAGGAGGATGCACAATGGCTGAAAATATTACTAAAACTCAGGAATTTTTTACTTATAAGGGTATGCCCCTTGTGAGAAATAAGGATACGATCTACTACGGCAATATGTACGATGAGTACGTTATTATGATGCAGATCACTGAAAAAACAAAGGTCGGCAATCTGGATGTTGCAAGTAAGATCAAAATTTACAAAATGGCTACCGATGAAAAGCTCAATCCTATTGAAGCAATCGTTAAATCAAGCGAAAAAACAAGCCTTTATGAGGCACTTGATATTGCGTATATCTGGCTTACAAGAGCTTCGGCAGAATAATTTTTACGGCACACGGTTACTTAGAGTAGCGTGTGCCGATTTTTTATTAAAAGTTAACAAATAAACTTGTTTTCCTGTTGAAAAATAAAGTGATATGTGCTATAATATATTTATTCGGGAAGAAAGGGAGGTGCTGTATGCTTAAAGGGTACAAAATTGCTGCTTTGTGTATAGCAAGGGCAAATGAAGAAATAAATTTCAAGCTTATCAGCCAATTGAACCGTAAGCTCGTCAGCGCAGGGTACAGACTTCTTGTTTATAATACCCTTACCAACCTTTTCTGGAATACACCCTCCGAAGAAGGCGAAAAGACGGTATTTGACCTTCTTGATATGGATATTGCGGATGTTGTGCTCGTTCACGAGGAGAGCATTAAGGCAAAGGAAACTATCGCTAGAATAATTTCAAAGGCTCAGAGTCACCGCACCCTTGTTTTTTCTATCGGCGGAAAATACGAAAACACGGTAAACATAGATTTTGATTATGACCAGGGCTTTGAATGTGTTGTAAGACACGTTCTTGATAAGCATGGATGCAAAAAAATCCATTATATGGGTGGTATGAAGGATAACAACTTCTCCGAAAGCAGAAAAAATGTAGTAAAGCGTGTTGCAGATGAAAAGGGTCTGCTTTTTGACGACAGCTGTGTAAGCTACGGAGAATTCTGGACCAGACCTGCTAGGGCAGCTGCTGAAAAAATTGTCGAAAGCGGCAATATTCCCGATGCTGTTTTCTGTGCAAACGATGTTATGGCAATGGCGGTATGTGCCGTTTTTGCCGAGCATGGTATAAACGTTCCCGATGAGTCCATCGTTACAGGCTTTGACGGTCTTGACGACATCTTTTTCTTTAAGCCGACCATTACCTCGTGCAGATACAGCTTTTCAAATCTTGCAGATAAAATCGTAGAGCTTATACTTAAATACGATAACGGTGAAAATATCGTGGGCAGTTATCTTGTTTCACAGGAGCTTGTTCTGAACGAGTCCTGTGGATGCAGAAAGAGTCCTGCCGTAAATGCGGCTAAGGTAGTTACTGAAATCGGCGACAGATTTTACAGATACCAGAACGATGACTGTATGATACACGAGCGTATGGCAAATATTTATTGCAGCGACGCCGTGAAGCAGATTTATGATGAAATAAACACGCTTAATCTGTACGGTGTGTTTGCGCTTATAAATTCGGAGTGTACCGACGAGAGGGTAAATCCGATGGCAGGCCCTGACGATTACAGTTTCAGCGATAAAATGTGTCTGCTTTATCGTTATTCGGGAGACGGTTCATTTGAACCGTGTGATTTCGACAGAAGCGAAATTGCTCCTGAGCTTGATTATATTCTGGAAACAGGCAATCCGCTTGTTTTCAATGCGCTTAATTTCAGAGATATTCCGCTGGGATATGTAGGATTTTTCTTTGAAGCGAATATGGTTGATTACTGTAGAATACCGCAGGTCGTAAATGCGCTCAACAGCTTCATAGGCGGCTTCAGAATGATGCGTTATCAGAAATATCTGACAAACCGTATTGATGAAATTTCCAAGCGTGATATGCTGACGGGATTATATAACCGTATCGGCTTCAATTCGTTGGTTGATGATATTATGCATAATCTGAAAAAGGATATTGCAGTAATTTCCATTGACCTTGACAGACTCAAATATATCAACGATACTTTCGGCCATACCGAGGGTGACTTTGCAATAAGAAGCGTCGCAAGAGCACTTGACGAGGGATGTCCGGGTAAGAAGATATGTGCAAGGTTCGGCGGCGACGAATTTGCGGCGGTGACGGATGAGTGTGATATTGAAACGATAACAGGATGTATTCAGGATTGGATTGACAAATTCAACGCTGTTTCGGGTAAGCCCTATGATATTTCCGCAAGCATAGGCGTGTATGTACATAAAGCCGCAGACGGCTATGAGGATTTCGAAAAGCTGTTCAATAAATCCGACAAGCTTATGTACGAAATCAAGCGTAAACGTAAGGATAACAGACTTTAATAATTCTGCCGCCTTTGAGAAATCAAGGGCGGCTTTTTTATGTAAAAATGGTCTAATTACACAGTTTTTATTAATAAATTTGTACAAATTTGCCTTGCATATATTAAAGAAATATGTTATAATGTATAAAATAAACTAAATAATTACAACTTGGAAGGTGATTTTGTGGGAACTAAAAGCACAGAGCTTAAAAAGCCCATTGAGCATGACAAAATTTACAAAATAATGGTTTTTGTAACATTTTTAGCATCGGGCTTCTTTTTTATAAAGAATATTATTGCCGCTGACCTGAAGGGCGCACTTGTTGTCGGTATATGTCTGGCAGTAATCGGTGCGGTAATGTTTTTTATGAAAAAGAGGAAAATTGATGCGATTATCAAGGAATTTACAATTTCAATCGCATTGGTAGCGGTTGTGTTTATCATTTCCCTCAACAGTGGTGCTTCTTACAGCGACGACTTTCCTTTATTCCTTGCGCTGATTGGTATGACGGGTATGTATCTTGAGCCAAAAATCACCAAAATACAGATAGTAATTGTTGATATTGCGCTGGTTCTGATGTACATAATCCATCCTGAAAAGGCGGAGAGTCTGTCACAGTATTTTATCTGTCTCGGAATTTTTACGCTGGCAGGCATACTTTTTTATCTTACAATTGTAAGAGGACGTGCGTTCATTGATGTATCCATCCAGCAGAAGGAAGAAGCGGAACGACTCATTGCAGCAATGAGAGAAATGGGCGAGGAGCTTCAGACAGACTTCGATGACTCCGCAAGACGTATCGAATTCAGCACAGAGGGACTCAATAAAGGCTCTGACTCAATTATACAGGGTGCCACAGAGGTTTCGTACACCTGCGGCGAGGTTAAGGATAAAGTTCACGAAACGGAGCGTCACATCTATGCACTTAACGACCATGTAAAATCCTTTGAAACTGCACTTTCCGTAAATCAGGACAAGATGGAAGCGATGAAGAGCCAGTTTGCAGAGGTGAATTCTACTATCGTCAAGGCGGAAAATGTCTTTACAGAAATGAAGGGACAGATGAACGACGTTGCTGCCATTGCAAATCAGCTTAACAATATTTCCTACCGTACCACACTTCTTTCGCTCAATGCGGCGGTCGAGGCTGCTCACGTCGGAAGTGCAGGTGCAGGCTTTGCGGTTGTAGCTTCTGAAATGAAGGAGCTTTCAGAAAACAGCGGCGTGTTCTCAGGCAAGGTATCAATGGTTGTTGAGGAGCTTCTCGAACAGGTTGAAATGACATCTGCCGAGTTTACCGAAATAACCGCTGCAATAAACTCCTCCGAGGATAAAATGTCCGAGCTTCAGAGCAGCTTTATGCACCTTACGGAGCAGTTTGGTCAGCTTTATGATAACATTGAAAAGCAAAATGAAAACGTTGCACAGGTTGATGCTGTATTCGGAGAACTTACGGATAAGGTTTCTGAAATGAAGAACTATTCTGCACAAAATCAGAGTGCCGTGCATGAAATTACAAAGACAATGTCCGACCATAAGACAAATATCGGTCGAATTATTGAAAATACAAGGTCACTTGGATAAATCAAAAGAGCTGTTACATTGCGTAACAGCTCTTATTTTGTGTTTAATCTTCATTTTCAGAAGCATCATCGGCATTTTCTGACGGTGTTTCTTTATGTCGTATTGAAGCAGGGTCCTTTTCCATATCACGGAAAATATACATTGCGGTACCGCTGATTGTAAACATTACACAGATAGGGCCGATAAGAAATCCGACAAAAAGAGTGGTTGTGTTCCAGAACCATATTGCAAGCTCAAAAGCCAGTACAAGAGCAAGGATTATTGTTCTGCCGATGTATCTTAAACCGAGCCTGTAAGAGTTTTTCAGGCTGTTTAAGATGGAGTTTTCGTATCTTGCAAGAAGCGGAAAAACGTAGATAAGTGAGAAAAAGAAAAGATACGCTGAAATCATTCCGATTATGAGGAACATCAGGGAATTTTCCTCTATGGCATTGTAAATCTGGAAGTCATACCACACGCTGAGAGGGCAGATAAGCATTATAATGCTCATTGGAATACCCTGCTTCCAGTTTGCTTTGAAGGCTTTGAAGAAGTCACGTATCACATCGCCTTCCTTATCCTCCGTCATACGGAGAGTTACGGAAAATGCGGCGATTGTGCTGCATCCCAGTGTTATAACAGGCAGACTGCAGATGAGCCATATAAGATTAAGCTTGCATACGTCCCAGAATCTTTGCATAAATCTGTAAAAAGGGCTGTCTATGCTGAAAAATTTCATCTTTGGATTAACCTCCGTTTAAAAGCTAAGGGGCTTCGGGTATTATCCCGAAACCCCGTTTGTTTTGATAAGCTGTGGTTTAGCCCTTAACAGCGCCAAGCATAATACCTGATTCAAAGTATCTCTGCATAAATGGGTAAACAAGCATGATAGGAATGATTGTTACCATTGAGATTGTGTACTGAAGAACCTTGGTGTTGAGCGATTCTGCAAGGCTGCCGATTTCTCCGCCTGTCGAGCTGCTCATGATAGCGCCGAGGTTTGAGGATGAATTCAGGTAAACGTAGAGTCTGTGCTGGAGAGTGTAAAGTTCAGGTGCGTTTGCGTTGTAGATAAGGGAATCCTGGAAGGAGTTCCAGTGACCTACTGCACCGAAAATTGCAATTGTTGCAAGGATAGGTTTACTGAGAGGCCAGATGATCTTATAGAAGATAGTCCAGTAGCCTGCGCCGTCGATAAAGGCACTTTCTTCGATTTCACCCGGAATCGATTCGATATATGTCTTAACGAGAATGATGTTGTAAGGTGAAACGATTGCAGGGATGATATATACAAGGAATGTATTTGTAAGACCGAGCATATTGAGGTTGAGGTATGTAGGAATAAGACCTGCATTGAAGTACATTGTGATTACAAGCATACGGTACCACAGTTTTCTGTGCCACATTTCCTGCTTTGTCATAAGGTAACCTGCAAGTGCAGAGCCGAATACCATAAGTGCTGTACCGATAATTGTTCTGAGGATAGTGATTGCGAGAGAACCCCACAGATCGTTTACATCAGACATTGCAACGTAGTTGCTGATTGTAAGCTGCTGAGGCCAGAATGTGATAAGACCTCTTCTTACAAGATCGTTTGAAGAAATTGTGTTGATGAAAATATAGTAGAACGGGAAGAAACAGAGTAATGTGAAAAGTGTGAAGAACGCATAGTTGAGAATGTTGAAAACAATATCGCCTGCTGTAAGCTTGATTTTCATAGGCTTGTTGGCATTTCTCTTTTCCGCGTCCATCATTGTGCGGTTGCCCTTGGATAAGATATTCATTTAAGCCATCCTCCTTTATACAATGCTCTGACCGCGTACAAGCTTGGAGATGCCGTTTGCGGAGAAGAGAAGAATTACGCTGATTACGGATTTAACCATACCGATAACTGTTGACATCGGGATAAGACCGTTGCCGATACCGAGGTTATAAACGTAAAGGTCGAGAACTTCGATGGAGTTCTTGTTTACAGCGTTGGAGAATACGAGATACTGGTCCATACCGTTTGAAAGGATGTTTGCTACGGACATAAGAAGGAGTACCATATATGTAGGAATAAGCTCAGGGATTGTGATGTACCACATCTTGTGGAAGCGTCCTGCGCCGTCTACGGTTGCTGCTTCATAAAGCTGCTGGTCGATACCTGTGATGGAAGCGATATAAACGATAGCACTCCAGCCGAGGCCCTTCCATGTACCCCATGCAAGCATCTTGATCCACATATGGTCGCTGCTTAAGAGGTAGTTTGTATCGGTAGGGATACCGAGGTTGTTTGTGAGGAATGTGTTTACGAAGCCGTCAGTTGAGAAGATAGCGAGGGCGATAGCGTAAACAAGTACCCATGAAATAAAGTTAGGGATAGTTGTGAAGGTCTGAACGATACGTCTGAAAGCTGTATTCTTGATTTCAGCAAGGAAGATAGCGAAAACCATAGGAAGCCAGCTTGTACCGATACCGAGGGCACTCATTGCAAGAGTATTCTTGATAACTCTGAGAACGTCCTTCTTTGTAGCTGCGTTCTGGAAAAGCTGTGTAAACCACTTGAAGCCTACGAACTTATCCATTGTAAGTGTTTCACCGGACTTATAATCGAAGAAAGCGTATCTCCAGCCGTAAAGAGGGAGGTAGCTGAAAACGAATGTAAGTGCAACGAATGGGAGCATCATAAGGAAGAGCTTGTATTTGCCTTCCATTTCACACTTCATAACCTTTGTAAGCTTAGGAAGCATAAAGAAGATTGCAACGGAGAGAAGAATTACAAAAATTGCAATCACGAGGTAAGCGTAGAACATATCAGGCAGGAAAATTTCGCCTGCCTTTTCAGGCTTTTCAGCATTTTCGAGCAGAGTCTTGGCATTGTTAAGGCCGAAAAGACCGCTGATTTCGATGATACCACCGCAAGCTGAAACGATTACACCGATTTTCTTAAGCTTGACGTTACCCAGTGACATACATCCGCCTACTGCAAGAACTACGCATGCAAGGATGATGATGATACTGGACAGGCTGAGCAGCTTGAAAGCTTCTTCAGGAAGCCATCCTCTTGTAAGTGCACGTCCTACGTTTGTTGTTACAGAATCATAGGATACGCCGCAGGTAAAGAGGGAAAGGTTTCTGCTGATTTCTTCACAGATCTTTGCAGGGTTGAAAGTAGGGAAGAACAGCATAATAACATTGATAACGGTAAGTCCTCTGAGGAACCAGAAAACGATGTCGGAGATTTTTTCTCCCATGGTTTTCGGTGTTTCGGTTACAACTTTATTGTTCCCGAAATTTACAGGACTGTTTTTTGAACTTGGGTTGGCAAAGATAGCCATTCCTTGACACCTCCATAAAAATGTATACAAAGCGGGTTCTGTCATTCCGCACAGCTTAAACCGCAACAACGGAAAATACCGTGCCCCTTAACGGATAAGCTGTTGATTAATTTGTAAATATGTGCTATAATGTCTTATAATAATATCACATTTTTATGCGAATTTCCATAACTATAACGACATTTTTTAGCACAATTAAGACATTAACAAAAAATCTTGTCCGTAAACTGAAAATTATTATGCAAAATCATAGAATTAACTTTGTAAAATGACAGGAGGCACCAATGAAAGAGTTTGCTCTATCATCATTTTCCGACAATACTGTTTTCCCGTTTCATATTATGTACGACCGTCACGAGGACACATTCCCCATACACCGTCATCTTGATTTTTCCGAGCTTGTCGTTGTTATGAACGGTACAGCCACACATATCGTTGACAACGAAAGATTTACAGTAAAAAAAGGGGACGTTTTTGTCATAGGAAAGGAAACGACCCACGGCTTTACGGACGCTTCCGCCTTTGAGATATGCAACATAATGTTCCGAAGCGAGGGTACCTTTCTTGCAGATATGGACATAAAAAAATCCCCCGGATTTCATTCGCTTTTTGTTATTGAGCCGTATCTTACGACCGTTCAGGGCTTTTCAAACAGGCTTACTCTTTCCCCAGACGATTACCTGCAGGTCTATGAGCTTCTGAAAACGATGAATGATGAGTACAACAGCGACCGTGACGGCAGAATAACTATGCTCCGTTCCTATTTTTCCATGCTTACGGTCATACTGTCACGATTAAACAATACCGAGTCGGACGATTCAAGGCGAAACATTATAAATGTAGCAAACACCGCCGCTTTTATCGAACGTCACTATACGGAAAGGCTTACCCTTGACGAGCTTGCGGAGATGTCACATTATTCCGCACGCCATTTTGTGCGTATTTTTACCGAGACTTACCACACGACTCCGCAGAAATATATCATTTCACTCCGTCTTAAATATGCCTGCAACCTCCTGCGTGATACGGAGCTTTCAATCGAAGATGCCGCACTCCGCAGCGGTTTCAGCGACGGCAATTACTTCAGCCGTATTTTTAAACAGCATATAGGCGTTACACCGAAGCAGTACAGGAAACAGCAGAGAGAAATATGATGACAAATCATAATTGATATGGTATAATGTAATTACTTCTTGAATGAAAGGTTTTGTTCTATGACTAAAAAAGAACGTGCCGTTTATGCTGTAAACGGACTTGAAAAGATATATCCCGAAGCAAAATGCTCTCTTGTTTACACTCACCCCTACGAGCTTATGATAGCAGGCCGTCTGTCTGCACAATGCACCGACGCAAGGGTAAACATCGTCACAAAGGAGCTGTTTGCAAAATATCCTACCCTTAAATCCTTTGCCGACGCTGAAATCGACGATGTTGCCGAGATAGTAAAGCCCTGCGGTCTGTACAAGACCAAGGCGAAAAGCATCGTTGAAATGGCGCATAAACTTTATTACGAAATGAACGGCGTAATTCCGAAGACCATAGAGGAGCTTACCACGCTTTCTGGCATAGGCAGAAAAACCGCAAACCTTATTATGGGGGATGTTCATCATCTTCCTGCTATCGTAACTGATACCCATTGTATCAGAATATGCGGCAGACTTAAGCTTACGGACAGTACCGACCCGAAAACTGTGGAAAAGGATCTGCTTAAGATAATTCCTGCGGAAAAAGGCTCGGATTTCTGCCATCGCATCGTAATTTTCGGACGTGAATACTGTACGGCAAGAAGCCCTAAGTGTGAAAGCTGTCCTTTGAGGGAGTACCTCAATTCCGACGGCAGAAGCTTCACCTGCCGCATTAAAAAGTAAGGTCGCATTTATTTATGGATAAAATCAGTGTACTTAAACAATATTTCGGTCACGACGGCTTCCGCAAGGGACAGTCTGACCTTATAGATAATATTCTGAACGGCAGGGACGTGCTGGGGATAATGCCTACGGGTGCAGGCAAATCCATATGCTATCAGGTTCCTGCCCTTATGATGGAGGGGATCACAATTGTGATTTCCCCTCTTATTTCACTTATGAAGGATCAGGTCATCGCACTTGTCAAATCAGGCGTACCTGCCGCTTACATAAACAGCTCTTTAAGCTATCCCCAGTATGTGGAGGTTTTCAGACGTGCCAATGCGGGAGCTTACAAAATTATCTACGTTGCCCCCGAAAGACTTGTTACCGAGGAGTTCATCTCCTTTGCGGAAAGCAAGAAAATTTCAATGCTGACCATTGACGAGGCCCACTGTGTTTCACAATGGGGACAGGATTTCCGTCCAAGCTATCTTAAAATCACCGAGTTTATTTCTAAACTTTCCTACCGTCCCGTGGTAAGTGCCTTCACGGCTACCGCTACAGCCGAGGTAAAGGCTGATATTGCGTCAATTCTCGGCTTGAACGAGCCTTATACGGTGACAACGGGATTTGACAGGGAAAACCTGTATTTTGAAGTACGCCGTCCCAATAAAAAGCTGGACGAGCTTATAGAAATACTTGAAGAAAACAGGGAAAAGTGCTGTATAGTTTATTGCGCCACCAGAAAAAACGTTGACCTTGTGTGTGACGAGCTTAACGACAGGGGCTTTTCTGCGGCAAAATACCACGCAGGACTTACTGATGAGGTGCGTCAGGCGGCACAGGAGGATTTCCTTTACGACAGAAGGAATATAATGGTTGCTACAAATGCTTTCGGTATGGGTATCGACAAATCAAACGTGTCCCTGGTTGTGCATTACAATATGCCCAAGGACCCCGAAAGCTACTATCAGGAGGCAGGACGTGCAGGACGTGACGGCGAGCCTGCAAGCTGCATACTTTTATACAGCGGTCAGGATGTTGTCACAAATAAGTTCATCATCGAAAAATCCAGCGAGGAAAACGAAGAGCTTACCTATGAAATGCGTGAGGCGCTGAGAAAAAAGGATATGGAGCGTTTAAAGGAAATGACCTTTTACAGTACCACCTCCGACTGTCTGCGAAGCTTTATACTTAAATATTTCGGTGAGAAGCCGTCTAATTTCTGCGGACACTGCTCAAACTGCTGCACGAATTTTGAAACGGCGGATATTACCGTTGAAGCACAGAAAATCGTGTCCTGCGTTTACCGTGTCTACAATATGAACGGCAGAATGGTGGGCAAGGCCCTGCTGTCGGACATCCTCCACGGCTCACAGGCTGAAAAGATAAAGAATATGGGCTATGACAAGCTTACCACCTACGGTATTATGTCAGATGTGCCGATGCATAAGATACGCACTATAATTGATTTTCTCATTGAAAAGGGGTATCTTGCGGTAACGGATGGGGAATATCCCGTAATTTCGGCAACAGAGTCAACAGCAGCGGTCATAAAAAGCGGAGTTAAGCTTGAAATGAAGCTTCCAAAGGAAAAGAAACCCGTTATCAAGGTTAAGGAAAAGGCTCCCGACAGACCTGTTGACCAGGACCTGCTTGCACAGCTCAAGGAGCTTCGCAGGAAGATTGCGGAAAGGGAAAAAGTGCCTGCATATATTATTTTTACCGACGCTTCACTGCGTGATATGTGTAAACGTCTGCCTGAGGATGAAGGGGAATTTCTCAGCGTTTCAGGCGTCGGACGCAAAAAATGTGACCTTTACGGCGCTGACTTCATTGCGCTTACGAAGGCTTATGCCGAAAAAGCCGCACAGGGCGGTCAATGGACGGGAAAGCTTGATGTTAAGCTGAAGGAGGACTACCATAACGGTCTTTCCGTAAAGGCTATGAGCCGTAAATACGACAGACCCGTTGACGAGATCAGACTTCATCTCCGTGAGCTTAAGCTGATGAAGTAAGGACACCGCTTCGTAAAATTTTTGCCGAAATTTTTGTAAGGCATTTTTTAATAAAATACTATACATTTGTAAATTAATATGTTATAATATTTCTGTGATTTTTTCGGAAAGAGAGGTGCAGGGGGCTTTGAACGCTTTGTTAAGTAGATTTAACGGTATTTTTGTCAAGGATAAATTTGAGGCGGAGTTTAAAAACGCCCTTAAGCGCCGCAATCTGACGGTTTCCGAAAAAATCAGCGATAATGTCTATGAAATTTCCGACGGAAATTCCTCGTATAAAGCGGAAATTTCCGAAATCAGACGTGAGTTTGAAAGAAATTCCGACACGGAAATTATTGATGAGTATGTACTTATGGTGGAAAAAGAGTGCGATATGGAAAAGCGTATGGCTTCTTTTACCAACGGACAGGCTTTTCTGAGATTTGTGGTAATGAGGGACAGGGACGTGCCTCAGGAAATCATTTCCGCAGATTTTATAGACGGAATGAAAAAGGTAATGGTCTATACTTCCGACGACATTAAGCTGCATTATCTTGATGAAAGCTATCTTAAAAAGTGGGCTGTGCCGAGAGAAGTGGTATTTTCGGTTGCGGACAGGAATATGTGTAAGCTGCTTGAAAAGGCGGAGATAGAGGACTCCCAGCTTTGCGACGGAGTAAAGGCTCTGGAATTCAATCTGCCGTCAAAAAGACTTGCTACGGCTATGATGCTGTGCAACGATTTCAGACGTGTGGTTTACAGTCATATCGGTGCAAAATTCCTTGTGGTGGCTCCTTCCGATGAAAGCCTGCTTGTGCTTGAGAATATTACCAATAACATTCTTGAAACGCTGGGTAATGTTATTGTAAAAAAATATAAAAACGCAGAGCGTCCCCTTACTACGGACGTTATGCTGTTCACATCTGACAATGTTCAGATTGCGGGACGGTTTGCCGTAAGGGACGACAGCTCCGCAGCTGACGCAGGACGGAGTCTGTGATTTTGAAAGGAGGAAGTGTCCTTAGGGGCATTGAGTTGATTATGGCAAACAGACATTCAAGACGTAATACAAACAAACCCGTACAGAGAAAGAAAAATGTTGTGCTCCAGGTGCTGGTGCTCATTGTTGCAATTGCACTTCTTGCAGGTATAATCATTATGCCGTTCCATTCCTTTGCAATTACCGCAAACGCTGAAGATAACGGTGTTTCGCTGGTGGTGGAGAGCTTTGAGAAGGGTAAGCTTGCGGATGCAATTTCCGAAGCGGCAGACGGCACGGACTATAACCACATTACAAACATTGCCGTTTTAAGCGGTACTCTTTCAGCTTCCGATTATCAGGCTCTTACAAATATACCTAACCTTAAGAATATAGAGCTTGCAGGCTGTGAAACAGAGGACGGCGTTATTCCCGAATATGCACTCCCATCAAGAAATCAGCTTACATATTTAAGTCTGCCTAAAAATACCGAGGAGATCGGTGAAAAGGCTTTCAACAACAACAAGAAGCTTGTTAAGGTAAGTATGCCTGACAGCGTGAAAATCATCGGAAACTATGCTTTTGAAGCTTGTGAAGCACTTGCGGATATTCCTGTTACCGAAAATGTAACATACATCGGAGAGGGTGCTTTCCGTGACTGCAAGGCAATTACCGAATTTACCATCCCGTCAAATATTACCGAAATTTATGCATATACTTTCAGCAAGTGCGGTTTTTCCGAAATCATTATCGGACCAAACGTAAAATCCATCGGTGACGGTGCTTTTTCCGACTGCAACAACCTTAAGGATATTTACGTTTACGCTGAAAATGCACCTTCAATTTCAGGCTCAGGCGTGTTCCAGAATGTAGGAGCAACTATCCACGTTTACGAAGACAGCGCTGAAAGCTACAAGAAATGGGAAGGCAACAACATCAAGGCGGCAGGCGACCTTACAGGTGATTATCCTGTTGTGACGGCTGCTCAGACAGAAGCGGCTGAAACAGAAGCAGAGCCTGTTGAAACAGAGGCTCCCGTTACTGCTTCCGAGGAAAGGGAAGAGGGCAAATCAGAAGAAACAGCTGCTCCCGTTTCTGAAGAAAAGGAAGAGGCTACAACCTCCGAAGAGACCGCAGTCCAGACCTCGGCAGAAGAAAAGGACGGTCCTAACATTGTGCTGCTTGTGATCATCGTTGCAGCGGTAGGTGCGGCGGCAGGCTTCGGCGGTGCGGCAGTTTTCAGCAAAATGAAGAACAGATAATTAAACGACATCAAGCAATACACACCGCCGATACAGCTGTTGTCGGCGGTGTTTTATATTGAAAGGAGCTTTGCTATGGACAAGCGTATAACAGCCCTTATTGATAATATTGAAAAGGTAATCGTAGGAAAGAGAGAGGTTATTACAAAGGCGGTAACGGCTCTGCTTATGGAGGGGCACGTTCTTATCGAGGACGTACCGGGAGTGGGTAAAACACAGCTTGCGGCGGCTCTTTCACGCTCGGTTGACGGTATGTTCAGCCGTGTTCAGCTTACGCCTGACATTATGCCGTCGGACATTACAGGCTTTACGATGATAAACCGTCAGACAGGCGAGTTTGAGTATAAAAAGGGTGCGGCGTTCTGCAATTTTCTGCTTGCAGACGAAATAAACCGTGCTTCACCTAAGGCGCAGTCCTCTCTGCTTGAGGTTATGGAGGAGCATCAGGTCAGTCTTGACGGCAAGACCTATGAGCTTCCTAAGCCGTTTATGGTGCTTGCAACACAGAACCCTGTTGAAACCTACGGCACATATCATCTTCCCGAAGCACAGATGGACCGTTTTGCTATGAAGATAAGCATGGGTTATCCTGACAGGTCTGAGGAAACGGCCATTCTTGAAAGAAACGAGTATGAAAATCCCGTTCTTACCATCGGTGCGGTGCTTAAGACAGAGGATATTGTTTCTTTGCAGGCAGAGGTTAAAAAAGTACGTGCGGCGGCAAATGTAAAGGACTATATCGTTGCAATTGCAGAGGCCACAAGAAACCACGACGCTGTAAAGCTTGGAGCGAGTCCGAGGGGAAGCATTGCACTCTATAAAGCGGCAAAGGCGTGGGCATTTATAAACGAGCGTGATTATATTACCCCTGAGGATGTGAGAAGCTGTGCGGTTGACGTGCTTTCACACAGAATAATGATGTCACCGAAGGGTAAGGCTGAATTCGGAAGTGCCGAAAAAATTATTGAGGCAATTGTGAAGACGGTCGAAGTGCCTGCCGAATAAGGCTTGCAGAAGTAAACGAAGGGAGGGATTAGTCTGAAAAAAAAGAAAGAAAACAGAGTGCTTGCGATGATAGGGCGTGTTCTCAACTATTTTATGGCACTGGGAATATGCGTGCTGTTTGCGCTGTTTATGTCGGCGGGAACGGGCTGGATGTTTTTCTGGGCACTTGTTGCTGCACCGCTGTTTTCCTTTGTGCTTACCGCTGTGACATATTTCAGCAGAAGTTTAAGCATTGAAGTAGACACAAGCGGCAGTATGGTTTACAAGAACGAAGATTTCAGACTTAAAATTGCTGTAAGGAACAAGAGCATAATCCCTGTCCCTGCTCTGATTTTAAAGCCTGCGGAATGTGACGGCATAATTATGGAAAATGACGGCAGGGAATACACAGTCGGCGTTTACACAAAGGGTACTGCTGAATTTGACGTAAAATGCAGGGCGGAAATGTGGGGCGCTTCGGAAATAGGCATTGAGCAGATATATCTTTCGGATTTTCTGCATTTTATAAAAATCCCTATTTATAAAGAAAAGGGGGAGAAAAAGTATATCCGCACAGTGAAGGTTTTTCCCGATATTCCCGATGTGCAGGCGGATACTCCGCTTATAAGAACGGCGGCGGAGCAGATGAAGTTCAACGACGACTGCGAGGAAACCAAGGAAAGCGACGGTATAAACTTTTTCGGCGGTATGCCGGGGTATACTCACCGTGAATATACCGAGGGCGACCCTATAAAGCGTATAAACTGGAAGCTTTCTTCCAAAAAAGACAGCTATATGGTGCGTCTTGACGATGAGATAGAGGCTATGCAGCAGGTGATAATCCTTGACAGCAAGGGAAGGGACAGAAAGGAAAATGAACGTGCGGTAGAGGGTGTGCTTTCGGTGGTAAACTCACTGTTTAAGCTTGGTTTTGACTCTACCGTGTGGTATAGCACAAAGGACGGTTTCCTTTATCACGAAATAAAGGAGCTGGGTGACGTTCCTGCTTTACAGCTTAAATTTGCGGAGTACAGCTTCGTTGATGAAACGGACGTGAGAGTCCCCGTGGACGAGCTGAGCGAAAAAAACAGGACAGGCATAATTCTGGTTACGCCCTGTCCCGATAAAAATCTGGCGGCTGAAATTGATGCGGCGGCAGCTTCGGGCTTCGGAGTGACGGCTGTTGCGGCGGCAGATAAGGAAATCTCACTCAATACGCCCTACTGGGTGATGAATGAGGAGTACACAGCGGAATTTATATCTTAAAAACGAAAGGAGAGGGTAAAATGCGTACAGAAAATAAAAAAATCAGATTTTTCAGCATAGAAAATCTTAAACGCAAAATACTGCCCTTCCTTTTCACGGTAATGTTCATAGTTTCACTGAGCAAGCTTTATCTTGACAGCTATTTCAATCTTTATGTGCTGTTTTCGGCAGCGATGACCTTCGGAATGTATGCGCTGTTTGATTTTATGTCCGGACGCAGAAAGTTTATAAGTATTCCGATATATATGCTGTTTTCGGCGGCTGTTGCGGCAGTGCTTATAGGTCTGATGAGCACCATAAAGACCTTTTCCGAGTTCTTTAATCTTTTCGAGTGGTTTATGACAGGCGGTGAAACGGTCGAAACCACCGCAGTCTATATGCTTCTTATAGTGATAGGCTTTACCTTTTTTATCGGCTCGGTAACATATTATTTTTCTCACGTAATATACCGTCTTGCAATTTTTACCCTTATAAGCCTTGTGCCCTGTGCGATTTATGTAAAGGCGGCGCAGGCTGTTCCGACTTTTCTTGAAATTGTGATTGCGGGAATGAATATTGCAATGTACGTAAGCAACTACCGCAGGGAACACGCTTCAAACCGTATTGCAAAGGGTACAAACTCCGCAATGACGGCATATGTCGATTTTACAGCGGCGGCTCTGCTGCTTGCGGCAATTATTCCTAAACCTTCAACAGCCCCATTCTACGAAAAATTTGAGGAGCTGACCACACGCTTTTCCTTCTGGGGCAGAAGCGGAATTATCAGCGGAGAATTTACCGAACATTCGGGAAATGCTGACGAGTATCTCAATATGGACAACAGGCTGATTTATATTGTCAGCACCAACAATCCCCAGTATTTCAAGGCACAGTGCTTCGACGTGTACGACAGTGCAAACCGTTACTGGATTTGTTCGGACAGTCTGGATTATGCTGACAGGGAGTGGTCTGAAAGTGCAGAGCTTCTTTCTCTTTCGGGACTGTATAAGCTTTACTCCGACGCTGAACATTCCGTTAAGGATAAGCTTGAAAGCGGTGCGGAGTTCAAGGAGGAAAATCGTTATTCCGTAATAGTGCAGGCGGTGGATTATCCGTCAAAGCTTATGATAACCCCCATAAGAGCCATAGATACAGAAGTATCCGACGCAATGGGCGTTGCTGTTCTCAGAACAGGCGGAAATGAGCTTTTCCCCGAATATCACCAGCTTTCGGGCTCTGCAAGATATTCGGTTGAATATTATGATGAAAAATATACCGCCGTTACAGGCTGGACTAAATCAGGCCTTTGTGATATGACAATGGACGAGTACGGCAGAGTTCTTGATGAACTGCTGGAAATTTATGAAGGTACAGCGGAGTATGATACCGTAAATGCGTTTAAGGAGGACTACATCACAGCCCTTGAGTTTGCACCGCAGAATTACGCTCCCGTATCTGCTGAAATACAGAATATTTCAAATGACATTACCGCAGGACTTACCTACGATTACGAAAAGGCTGAGGCAATAGAACGATATTTCCACAGCGGAAAATTCCGTTATGACCTTGCTTACAGAGCACCTGAGGAGGAAGACACTCCCGAATATTTCCTCAATCAGAGCAGAAAGGGTACCTGTTCGGATTTTGCTACGGCATATTGTCTTATTGCAAGGGCGGCAGGTCTTACGGTGCGTTACGTTGAGGGCTATGTGCCTGTTGCGGCGTATTCAAAGGATATGTACTACATCTACACGGAAAATGCCCACGCTTACCCTGAGGTTTACATTCCCGGTGCAGGCTGGAAGATTTACGAGCCTACCGTAAGCGACAGCAATGCTTCTGCAGGAGGAAACAACGCTCAGACCGAAACTGACTACCTCTCTGTTTTCATAACCTGTGTGGCTGTTTTCATAAGCATTGCGGCGGTTGCTGTGCTGATTGCGTTTATGCCGCAGATTGAAAAGGCACTGTTCCGTTTAAGAATAAGGACCGTGCCTGCGGAAAAGGGAATTATCCTCGTTTACGGCAGATTTGCTTCGACAGTGGAAAGGGTCAGCGGCGTAAAAACAAAAACGCTTACATCCCGACAGCTTGGAGAGCATATTAACGAAACAACAGGCATATCCGCAGATGAAATCATCCTGCCCTTTGAGCAGGTCTGCTACGGTGAGCTTAAAATTGATAAGACGGCGGTTATGTCGGCTTATGAGTGTCATCGTGTGATAATCAAGGAGCTTAAAAAGCTTCGCAGAAAGAATAAAAAGGCAAAATAAAACCTGCCGCACAGTAATTCAACGATACTGTGCGGCAGGTGATTTTTTATTGAACGGACGCTTTCACTGCAAGCTTGTAAATTTCGGTTATATCATCCGATGTAAGCTGTACAAATCCGCCTGTTTTTCCGTCGCCGACGCCCTGATTTTTAACAAGCTGAGGGATGTCTTCTTCCTTTGCGCCAAGCTGTTCAAAATTAATCGGAAGACCGATGTCGTGAAGAAATCTTCTGAACGCCTTTATGCCCTGGATAGCTGTCTGTTCAGGCTTTTCAAAATTCATCGGGCAGCCCCATACACGGCTTGCGACCTGTGCAAAACGCATTACGTTGTGGTGCATTACATATTCCATCCAGCAAGGCATTATTACTGCAAGGCCTGCACCGTGAGCGCAGTCGTAAAGTCCCGACAGCTCGTGCTCGATGTTATGGCTGTTCCAGTCGGTGCTTCTGCCTACGCCTACAATGCCTGTGTGAGCGACCGTACCTGCCCACATAATGTTTGCACGAGCCTCGTAATTGTTGGGGTCAGCAATAATACGCGGAGTTTCCTTTACCATCGTAAGCAGTACCGCTTCACAAAGACGGTCTGTCATTTCGACTTCCTCGGTGTTTGTAAAATATCTTTCAAAAACGTGTGCCATAATATCAGCCGCACCGCAGGCTGTCTGGAATGCGGGAAGGGTACAGGTAAGTTCGGGATTGAGAATGGAAAAGCGTGGTCTTAAAAGGTCGGAGCCTGCGTCACGCTTAAGCATTGTCTTTTCCTGTGTTACAACGGAGCTGCCTGAGCCTTCGCTGCCTGCCGCTGCAATTGTGAGGATTATACCTACGGGAAGAGCCTTACTGATAAAGGATTTCTTGCTGTAAAAATCCCAGAAATCACCGTCGTAAAGTGCACCTGCCGCAATTCCCTTTGATGAGTCGATACAGGAGCCGCCGCCTACTGAAAGTATAAAATCTATATTTTCCCTGCGGCAGAGTTCTATTCCTTCGTAAATAAGCGTGTCACGTGGATTTGGCTTTACACCGCCAAGCTCTGCGTGGTAAATGCCTGCATCGTCAAGTGATTTTTTTACTCTGTCAAGAAGTCCCGACTTTACTGCCGAGCCTGAGCCGTAGTGAATGAGAACACGGGTACCGCCGTGCTTTTTAACGTATGTGCCTGCTTCGTTTTCCCTGTCTTTACCGAAAACAAATTCGGTAGGGCTGTAAAAATTAAAGTTATCCATAAGCTGCTCCTTTCAATAATGCAGTAGTCATATTGATTATATAACTTTTTGCGTTTATTTTATATAAGTATTGTACGATAAAATTTGTACAAATATATTTTTGTAAAAAATTACAATGGCGTTGCCGCATAAGATATTAAAAGCAGCAGATGCATTTTAAACATCTGCTGCTTTGGTCAAGAAGAATTATTTATAAATATCAGGCAGTTCATCGAGAGTGATTGCCTTTTCGTGATTGTAAACTTTGGAGAGGTTTTGTTTATTGTTGCCTGTTATGAAATCTGTGTGCCAGATCATAAACCAGGACCACATAGCGCCGTCCTTTTCGAAGCTTTCGATGGAAGGAACATTTCCGCATTCGTGGAAGGTCATAGGCTTGCCTGTTTCCATTGCCGCAAGCTTTTTCCAGGCTTTTGCGTGGGTAGAGTTATCGTAGGTATCTGAACCGATAATGTCGCAGTAATCATTTCCGGGATACCAGCCGTCCTTTACCTCGCCCGAATAGCCGAGCACCCAGATAAGGTTGTTGAGTCCGAATTTGTTTGTGTATCTGTCGTACATCATCTGCCACAGCTTAATAAAGTTTTCAGCACCGCCTTTGCCCCACCAGAACCATTGACCGTCAAATTCGTGGAAAGGACGCCAAAGTACAGGAATACCGTCATCACGGAGTTCCTGAAGAGCCGCAGCGGCTTCATCCCAGCTTTTCATCATAGCATTGTATTCGTCCGTGCCTTCGGTGAGAAGCTTTTCGAAGTCGGGATTATCGTCCTTTGACTCCTGATAACCGCTTCCGTTCACGCCTGTATGCCAGCAGATTGAAACAATGCCGCCCTTTTCGTGCCATTCCTTAGAACGCTGAACAACGCCGTCAAAATCGTTGTGCATAAAATCGAGTCCTCGCATTGCAGGATATTTTCCTGTTTCAGCAAAAATATAATTCATTTCGTAGTCGGGAGAGCCCATCCAGGTTGATTCCTGCTGACAGGTGATTATTGCGGTACCGTATACTTCGTTGATGTAATCGTAAAGCTTACGGGCGTTTATGTCTGCATTCGGGTTGGATAAGGTATACTTGCTTTCGTAAACTTCTTCCGCAGCAGCTGTTGTTTTGGCGGTTGTTGTTACAGCGGCAGATACCGTATTTGATTCAGAGCAGCCGCTGAAAAGTGCGGCAGTCAGAGCGATTGTGCTTATAACGGAAATTATTTTTTTCATATTATCATTCCTTTCATCGGGACTGATTATTAAACAGCCTTCTGCTTTGCATTATAACTTACATATGTATATTATTCAATCAAATATTATATCAAAAATATGATGTATCGTATCAACTTTTTGATTTATGCCATAAAATGCAATATTTAAAGTTGCTTTTTAAATCAGATTACAATATCAATCAGAGATTATGCGGTATTTCCGGAACAAAAAATCAGATTTAAGGATTATTTAATAATTTACCTGCTATAATGAAATCACAACAGAGAAAGGGGAATAAAAATGTATCTCAACATACTGAAAAAAGACCTTAAACGAAAAAAGGCAATGAACGTTATCCTGCTTATATTTATTGTGCTTGCAACAATGTTTGTTTCTTCAAGCGTAAACAATATTCTTAGCGTTACAACAGCGCTGGATGATTATTTTAAAATGGCGGATGTGCCGGATTATATGATAATAACGATGGATAAGTCGATAACGACTGACATTGACGAAACCATAAAAACAGCAGAATCGGTTGAACGCTGCGCCTCTGAAAAAGTTCTGTTTTTAGCACCCGACAACATAATTTTTGAAGATGAAAATATAACCAACGATTATGGCCCTATGCTTCAGAGTGACAAGGACCTTGCGGTAAATTATTTCCTGTCAGACGGAAGCATTCTTGAAAATGTAAACAAGGGCGAAGTTTACATAACCCTTGGCAAGGAACCAAAGGGAATTGAAACAGGCGATAAATTTGAAATCGAACTTGAAGGCATAAGCCGTGAATTTACTTTTGCAGGTACAATCAAGGACGCCTGCTTAGGTTCTAATATGAATTCCATGGTCAGATATATCATAAACAGCGAAGATTTTGAGTATTACACATCTAATGACATCATTAAAAATTACAGCGGCAATCTTTATTATCTTCACACTGATGACCTTACAGAAACTTTATCGGAAATTTCCGACGCTTCCGAAAACTTCGCTTTTACAGCCGACAAAGCAATGCTGAAATTCACATATATTTTTGATATGATAATGACAGGTGTTCTCCTTGTTGTAAGTATCATACTTATTGCAATTGCTTTCGTAGTCCTTCGCTTCACAATCACCTTTACCATGTCTGAAGAATACCGTGAAATCGGCGTTATGAAAGCAATCGGTATCAGCAATTTCAGAATAAGAGGCTTATACCTTGTAAAATATACGGGACTTTCAATAATCGGTGCGGTTATCGGTCTTTTCCTCAGCTTCCCGTTCGGTAAAATGCTTATGAGCGTTACCACGAAGTCAATTATTATCAGCAATCAGAATCCGATTTTTATTAATATTGTTTGTGCGGTATTTGTGGTAGCGGTAATTTTGCTGTTCTGCTACGGATGTACAGGCAAGGTAAAGAAGCTTACTCCAATTGACGCAATCCGCAATGGTCAGACGGGTGAACGCTTCCGCAAAAAGAGCCTTATGAGCCTTGGAAGATCAAAGCTCGGAGCAACACCGTTCCTTGCACTCAACGATATTGTAAGCGCACCTAAGCGTTACAGCATAATCACAATCACATTTGCACTCTGTCTTTCTATCCTGCTTATTCTTTCAAATACAGTCCACACGATGAACAACGGCTCTTTGATTTATTCTTTCGGTATGGCAGGCTGTGACGTTGTTATGTTCATTAATAATGTGGAGTATTTAACAGACGGCGGACAGGATAAAATTAAAGACAAACTTGAAGAAATGGAAGAAAAGCTTGCAGAAAACGGTATGCCTGCAAAAATTGTTCAGCAGATAGTATTTTCTTTCCCTGTTGCTTACGGTGAAAATGAAAGCAGTATTCCTTCTCAGCACAACCTGAATTCAACAATGGATATGTTCAGATATACCGAGGGTACTGCACCGCAGAATACCAATGAAATAGTTATGACACGTATGTCAGCCGAAAAGCTGGGTGCGGACATAGGCGATACAGTTACTGTAAGCACTGTTGACGGAGATAAGGAATACATCATCACCGCATTCTATCAGAATATGAATAATTTCGGCGAGGGTATGTTATTTCACAGCGACGAAGAAATAAATTATGTTCAGTCCATAGGTACAGGCGGCGCACAAATCATTTTTACAGACAACCCGGATAAGAAAGAAATTCAGAACAGAATTGAAAAAATCAAGGAGCTTTATCCCGAAGCTGACGATGTAGAAACAGCAGAGAAATTTACAGCAGATTGTCTTGGAGTTGCCGATGTGCTTGTTACGGTAAAATCAATGGTTGCCGTCCTGACAATCGTTCTTGCGGCACTTATAACCGTTCTTATGGAGCGTTCCTTCATCGCAAAGGAAACCGGCGAGATCGCACTTATGAAGGCTATAGGCACACGCAATGGAAAAATTTACGCTTACCATACATTAAGATTTGCATTTGTTGGAGTTATCGCAGTAATAATTGCGGAAATTTTCTCAATGCCGCTGACTAAGCTTTGCATAGACCCTGTTTTCAAGATGATGGGTATGGAGCTTGGCGTTGATTACAGCATCAACCCTGTTGAACTGTTCCTTGTATTCCCGCTTGTAATTCTCGTTACAACAACAGTAAGCGCATATCTGACCTCACTTTACACAAGAAAAATCAAATCATCCGATACAGCCAATATTGAATAAAGAAAGGACACCGCTATGAATATTTTAAATGTAAAAGACCTTTGTAAAACATATATCCTTGACAAGCGTCAGAACAACGTTCTTAAAAATGTAAACTTTACCGTTTCCGAGGGTGAAATGGTTGCAGTAATGGGACCCTCAGGCTCAGGCAAATCCACGCTTCTTTACGCTGTTTCAGGTATGGACAGCGTAACCGCAGGCGAGGTTGAATTCTGCGGAAAGAACATTGCGGAAATGGGCGAAAAAGAGCTTGCCGATTTACGTCTTGACGAAATGGGCTTTATCTTCCAGCAGATGTATATGCTTAAAAATCTTACCGTTCTCGACAACATCATTCTCCCTGCCTGCCAGTCCCAAAAGAACACAGAGACCCGCAAGGAAACCGTTCAGCGTGGTCAGGAATTAATGCGTAAGCTTGGCATTATCGACATTGCGGATAATGACATAAACGAGGTGTCGGGCGGTCAGCTTCAGCGTGCGTGCATCTGCCGCAGTATGATAAACAATCCCAAGATGATTTTTGCCGACGAGCCTACGGGTGCGCTCAACAGAACATCCTCCGACGAGGTTATGGAGGAGCTTGCAAAGCTCAACAATGAGGGTACAACAATTATGCTGGTTACTCACGATGTAAAGGTTGCGGCAAAATGCACAAGAGTGCTTTATATAGTTGACGGAAACATAAAAGGGGAGTATAATTTAGATAAATATGAAAATGCTTCTCAGATAAGAGAACGTGAACGTGCGCTCAATAACTGGCTTATGGAGATGGGTTGGTGATTGCCGCACATAATCAGCGGAGGAAAAATGAACGAGGTAAACAAAACATTGTACATCCCTTTATTCGGGAAATCACTTGTCAGCAGGAAGGGTATCATTTTAAAGGACACCAGGGCAGAGGAAATATGGGAGAAGGAGCACTTTGAGCTTAAAGGCAAATCAAAGTCAAAATGGCTTGCATATTTTATGGCTATGAGAGCAAGGGTTTTTGACGACTGGCTCAGGACATTGATAGAAAAAAGCGATAAATCAACGGTAATTCTTCATATCGGATGCGGTATGGACAGCCGTGCTGAAAGAGTCGGAACACAGGGACATCAATGGTTTGACGGTGATTTTGAGGACGTAATTGAGTGCAGAAAAAAATATTACTCCGAAACCGACTGTTACCATATGATAAAATGCGATTTACGCAGCAGGGAATGGCTGAAGAATATACCTGCCCGTACAGATGCAATTATCGTTCTTGAGGGTATCAGTATGTATCTTACTCCTGCTGAAATAAAAGAATGTTTTTCTGCCTTCTCTGAGCATTTTTCATCCGTAAACATTCTTATGGACTGCTACACGGAGTATGCCGCAAAAATTTCAAAATACAAAAACCCCATAAACGATGTAGGCGTAACACAGACCTACGGCATTGACGACCCCGTATCCGTTACAGAGGGAAACGGACTTGAATTTGTAAAAGAGCATAATATGACTCCCGATAATCTTATAAACGAATTAAAGAGTACGGAAAAAGCAATTTTCAGCAAGGTTTTTGCAGGCAGCTTTTCAAAGAAAATGTACAGGATATACGAATTCAAAAAGTAAGAGGTAGCTTTTATGACCGACATACTTATAGTTGAAGATAACAAAGAGATTGCAGAATTGCTGTGTGATTTTCTCCGTGACGAAAATTACACCGTATCGGTTGCGGAAACAGGAGAAAAAGCCTTGTCGCTGTATGAAAAATACGGCGCCAGGCTTATTGTGCTTGATATAATGCTGCCCGGAATAGACGGCTTTGCGGTGTGTAAAAAAATCCGTGAGGAAAGTAACACGCCCATTCTTATCGTAAGCGCAAAGACGGATAAGGAGGACAAGCTCAACGGGCTTGTGCTGGGTGCTGACGACTATATTGAAAAGCCGTATGATATTGATATTATGCTTGCAAAAATAGGCGGTATCTTTAAGCGAAGATACGCACTTGACGAGCTTATTGACGGTGATATTAAGTTAAATAAAATCAGCCGTACAGTTTATAAAAATGATGTGCAGATTGAAATGACCGCAAAGGAATTTGACCTGCTGACGCTTTTTATCGAAAACAAGGGCAAGACCCTGAGCAAGGAATATATTTTCAATCAGATATGGGGAAGCGACAGCTTTTCCGAACAGCAGACCCTGACCGTACACATAAAATGGCTTCGTCAGAAAATCGAGGATGACCCGAAAAATCCAAAGCGTATCCTGACAGCGTGGGGAGTAGGTTACAAATATGAAAGCGTTTAACAGGATTTCTGCGGTCGTGACGGCTGTGATAATCGTTTTGTTTATTGCCGCAAATGCAGTGCTGTTTACAGAAAAAAGCGACGGCGGCAGACCCTATCTTGTGGAAGTGAGCCGACTTGTACGTCAGCTCGAAAATAACAGCCTTGAAAATATCAGCCTGTCAGAATGCAAATATGTGACGGCTGTTGAAAAATACGGCGGGAATTTTTACAATGCCGCCAGCGATTATGTTATCAGGGAAATAAACGGTGAGCTGTACCGTTTCGATTACGTCACGGATGACAATTCTCACAGAACAACGCTGATTTTTACCGTAAATATTATTCTCGGAATTATGGCGGTTCTGATTATTGCGGTAATGATTTACATACGGGTGAAAATTCTCAGACCCTTTGAGCAGCTTACCGATGTGCCCTATGAATTGTCAAAGGGTAATCTTATTTCGCCCGTAAAGGAAACAAAGAACCGCTTTTTCGGACGCTTTATCTGGGGTGTGGATATGCTCCGTGAAAATATGGAGCAGCAGAAGGAGCGTGAACTCAAACTTCAGAAGGATAAGAAAATGCTGCTTCTGTCCCTTTCTCACGATATAAAAACGCCTCTGTCAGCTATAAAGCTTTATTCAAAGGCGCTGTCGAAGGGGCTTTACACAAGTCCCGAAAAACAGCTTGAAATTGCTGAAAGCATCAACGCAAAGGCAGACGAGATAGAAAGCTATGTTTCGGAAATCATCACAGCATCGAGAGAGGATTTTTTAAGCCTTGAAGTAAACAACGGTGAGTTCTATCTGTCTGAGCTTGTAAGCAAAATCAGTGTTTACTACGCCGAAAAGCTGTCCCTTTTAAAGACGGATTTTACGGTGGGAGGTTATGCCGATTGTCTTATAAGCGGCGATGCAGACAGGAGCGTTGAGGTTATACAGAATATAATGGAAAACGCCGTAAAATACGGTGACGGGAAGAGTGTTGATATAAGCTTTTCCGAGGAGGACGGCTGTGCTCTTGTTACTGTAAAGAACAGCGGATGCTCCCTGCCTGATACGGATCTGCCCCATATTTTTGACAGCTTCTGGAGAGGTGAAAATGCTGAAAATCAGAAAGGCAGCGGCCTTGGACTATACATCTGCCGTCAGCTTATGCACAAGATGAACGGAGATATTTTTGCGGAAATAAAGGACGGTTATATGTATGTAACGGCGGTGTTCGGAAAAGTCTGATAAGTTTAAGAATAAAAAAAGTCCGATGTACTGTCGGACTTTTTACATTTATAGAATTATGTTTAATCTTTATCTTCCGATGTTTTCAGAAAGAATTTTACCGCAGGAAAACATACCATAACCGTTCCGATTATTACGGCAATTGTCATTATCACAGCAAGGGGACTGCTTTGAGAAAAATCTATCACCGAAAATGTTTCCCACAGGCTTAAAGCAAATCCCACAGCCGTAATCAGCGCAGGAATACGCTTGCGTTTGCACAGGATAAGTGACGCAATACCGATTATCAGAGGCAGGGAATATAAGCTCTTGAAAAAGCGTACTCCGCCCGTGCTGAAAAGTGCAAGACCGTTAAGAAAGCTGATATTGCAGGCTGCCCACACAAGACCTGTGACAATAAGCATAATTCCCACAATAAAAATTATACCGTCGGCAGGGGTAAGCTTTATTTTTTTAGGAAGCTTGTAGCCGAAGGTTTCAGCGTGGTCCTTCTGCATAAGCTCGATTTCTTCTTCGAGCATTTTTATTTTTTTCTTTTTTTCATTGTTGTCCATAGCATTTCCTTTTAATCATTACGCAGGCGGTCTTTTATTCCGTTCATAATAATATCACGTGCCCTGACCGCTTCGGATTTGTCAAGTGGCGGCGTATTGCCGAGTGGGTAGGGAATACCGAGATTTTCGTACTTTTCCCTGCCTAAATCGTGATACGGAAGCACATCGATCGCTTTAAGATTGCTTAAGCCGCCGATAAAATTTCCGAGACGGTAAAGCGAATTTTCATCATCTGTAATCTGCGGCACAACAACGTGACGTATCCAGACAGGCACATTTTTTTCTTTAAGAAAAAGCGCAAAATCCAGAATATCCGTGTTGCCGTGTGCGGTAAGCTTTTTATGCTCGTCATTGTCGATGTGCTTTATATCAAGCATAACAAGGTCGGTATATTCAAGAAGCTTATTAAACTGAGCAAGGATTTTTTCATTATCACGGCGGAAGGTTACGCCGGAGGTATCAAGGCAGGTATGAATTCCACGCTTGTGTGCTTCTTCAAAAAGCTCAGTTACAAATTCTATCTGCATAAGCGGCTCGCCGCCTGTAACGGTCAGACCGCCGTTTTTAAGGAATTCCTTGCAGCTGTCGTAATCGGCAAGTATTTCCTCAACGGACATTTCAGTTCCTTTGCTGTGCTCCCATGTGTCGGGGTTGTGGCAGTAAAGGCATCTCATAGGACAGCCCTGCATAAAAACCACGTATCTTACGCCCGGACCGTCAACAGTTCCGAAGCTTTCGGTTGAATGTATTCTTCCAAGCATAAATTTCCCCTCCGCTTTTTTATAATTATAGCACAATCTTTGCATTTTGTCATTTGATTTGCGGATTAAAATTTCGGGATATTGTGAAAAATGCAGAAAATAATGCAATTGTGCTATATATTTTGATGATTAATAAGTAAATTTGTGCAAATTGCTTGTAATTTCAGAGCGAATGTGTTATACTAATTAAAATTATCAATAAAGTCCACGGAGGGAAAACGCTTATGGCTGATTATAAAATTGTTACGGATATGACAGCAGACCTGCCCGAGAAATACTGCATTGAAAATGATATAGAGGTTCTGAATTTTCCTTTTTCCGTTGATGATGACCAGTATACAAATGTCAATCAGATTGACATAAAGGAATTTTACAAGCAGATGAGAGAGGGAAGAGTGACACGTACATCACAGCTTTCAAGAGCTGATGTTGAGGAGTGCTTCAGAAGGCACCTCGACAGCGGCAAGGACGTGGTTATGTTTGTTTTCTCGTCAGCTTTAAGCGGCACCTGTGCATCTGTACAGAATATTGCAGAGGAGCTTAACGAGGAGTACAAGGATAATAAGGTTTATGTTTTTGATACTTTAAGTGCCTCTATGGGCGAGGGCCTGTTTGTTATGAAGGCTGCCGAAAAGAAGGCAGAGGGGCTTTCTGCCGAAGAACTCTGCAAGTGGGCAGAGGAATTCAGAGGAAGCGTTATACAGATTTTCACTGTTGACGACCTGATGTTCCTTCACAGAGGAGGACGTGTTTCCAAGACCGCCGCTGTTGCAGGCTCTATTCTTGGAATAAAGCCCATACTTCACGTAAGTGATGAGGGCAAGCTTGTGCCTGTGAAAAAAATCAGGGGCAGAAAGCAGGCTCTTAAGGAAATGGTAAATATGATGGCTGAGCAGATGGGTGATGTTGAAAATCCGTATTTTACGATTTCTCACGGTGACTGCAAGGAAGACGCTCAGTTTGTTGTTGACGAAATAAAAAAGCGTTTCGGAATAAAGAAATCCGTTATGAATTTTGTAGGTCCCGTTGTAGGTTCACATTCGGGTCCGGGTACGGTTGCACTTTTCTTCATAGGTGTAAAAAGATAAATCAAAAGCTCCGCAGAATAAAATCTGCGGAGCTTCTTGTTTATGAGGAATGAATTCAATCTTAGTACATACCGCCCATTCCGCCTGCACCCATAGCTGCAGCGGCCGGGTTTTCTTCCTTGATGTCTGCAACAAGGCTTTCAGTTGTGAGAACCATAGCTGCAACGGAAGCTGCGTTCTGGAGTGCGGAACGTGTAACCTTTGTAGGGTCAACGATACCTGCAGGGATCATTTCGCCGTATGTTTCGTTATAAGCGTCAAAGCCGTAGCCGATCTTTCTTGAACGAACGATCTTGTCAAGAATTACGCTTCCTTCAAGACCTGCGTTAGCGGCAATCTGACGGATTGGCTCTTCAAGTGCCTTGAGAACGATGTTAGCACCTGTCTTTTCGTCGCCTGAGAGTGTAGCTGTAAGCTTTGCAACAGCAGGCATTGCATTGATGAATGCTGTACCGCCGCCTGCAACGATGCCCTCTTCAACAGCAGCCTTTGTAGCAGAGAGTGCGTCTTCGATACGGAGCTTCTTTTCCTTCATTTCAACTTCGGTAGCAGCACCAACCTTGATTACTGCAACACCGCCTGAAAGCTTAGCAAGACGTTCCTGAAGCTTTTCTCTGTCGAAATCAGAGGAGGTAGCGTCAATCTGGGACTTGATCTGACCGATTCTGTCCTTGATAGCGTTCTTGTCGCCTGCACCGTCAACGATGATAGTGGTTTCCTTTGTGATCTTAACCTGCTTAGCGTGGCCGAGAAGGTCCATAGTTGTGTCGGAAAGCTCAAGACCGATTTCAGAGGAAATAACCTGACCGCCTGTGAGGATAGCAATATCCTGGAGCATTTCCTTACGTCTGTCACCGAAGCCCGGAGCCTTTACAGCAACACAAGTGAATGTGCCTCTGAGCTTGTTTACGATAAGGGTGGAGAGTGCTTCGCCTTCGATGTCTTCAGCGATAATAACAAGCTTCTTGCCTGTCTTTACGATCTGTTCGAGAAGTGGGAGAAGCTCCTGGATAACGGAGATCTTCTTGTCTGTGATAAGGATGTAAGCGTCATCGATGAGAGCTTCCATCTTGTCTGTATCTGTAACCATGTAAGGTGTGATATAGCCTCTGTCAAACTGCATACCCTCTACAACCTCGGAGTAAGTTTCAGCAGTCTTGGACTCTTCAATTGTGATTACGCCGTCAGCAGTAACCTTTTCCATTGCTTCAGCAATAAGCTTACCAACGTTTTCGTCAGCAGCGGAATTTGCAGCAACGCTTGCAATATCCTCGGAGCCTGAGATCTGGGTGGAGTTTGCCTTGATAGCTTCAACAGCGGTGTTTACAGCCTTAGCCATACCCTTCTTAACGATCATAGGATTTGCACCTGCAGCAATGTTCTTCATACCCTCTCTGATAAGAGCCTGTGCAAGAAGAGTAGCAGTTGTTGTACCGTCGCCTGCTGCGTCGTTTGTCTTTGTAGCAACTTCCTTAACAAGCTGAGCGCCCATATTTTCAAATGCGTCCTCAAGCTCGATTTCCTTAGCGATTGTAACGCCGTCGTTTGTGATAAGGGGAGCGCCGAACTTCTTGTCGAGAACAACGTTTCTGCCCTTAGGACCGAGAGTGATCTTTACTGTATCGGCAAGCTTGTTGATACCTGCCTGTAAAGCCTTTCTTGCTTCTTCGCCGTAAATAATATCTTTAGCCATGGTAGTAAATCTCCTTTAATATAGTATAAAAGTTTAAATTATTCAACGATTGCGAGAATATCGCCCTGACGGACAAAAATTAAATCCTGACCGTCAATTTTGACATCATTGCCGCTGTACTTGGAAATAAGAACCTTCTGTCCCTTCTGAACGTACATCTTAACTTCCTTTCCGTCAACGAGTCCGCCGGGACCTACTTCGATGATTTCAGCGATCTGTGGCTTTTCCTTAGCAGAGCCTGCGAGAATAATACCGCTCTTGGTGGTTTCCTCAGCCTCTGTCATTTTAATAAGAACTCTGTCTTCTGTTGGTTTGATAATCATAATGTATAAACTCCTCTCGATATAATAAACATTAGCACTTTAAACTTTACTTTGTTAGCACTCTTTCTGTCCGAGTGCTAAATACTATTTTACCCACATCACAGTAAAAATCAAGTCTTTTCACATATTTTACGCAAAACTTTAGCAATATGCACAATGATTGTCAAGGTTAGTTGTGTTAATTGTGCGAATTATAATATGATGGGTATATATTCAAATTATATGAAACTGCACCTGAACTTACAACATTTTATGCAAAAAGCAAATCCGTATCTGAAAAACAGGTACGGATAAAGCTTAAACTTCATATTTTTTTCTGCACATAATGACAATGCAGGCTGCTGATACAGTAAAAAGAACAATTGCCGCAGAAATACGGAATGTATCATTCAATTCAGGGTGGCTGAACATTATAAAATCGGGCAGATTTGCTGCTGTATGTGCAAGTATCGAAAGAGGCAGGGATTTTGTTTTAAGGAAAATAAGCCCGAATACCGACGCCATAAATATTGCTCCCACAGATAACACCACACCACCTGCGGATATGTGCATCAGACCAAAAAAGATCGAGCTGAGAACAAGCGCAGTGACGGGGGAGAAGCTTTTTTCAATTCGTGTGAAAATGATACCTCTGCACAGCACTTCTTCCGAAATCGGTGCCATTACAAGAACGGAAAAAGCCATCATAATTATCCCGAGCGGTTTCCACACCGAGGCGTAATAATCAACGCTTGCTGAAATCATATTCATATTGTTGAATGACATATTGTAAGTCAGCAGAGAAAAAGCAGATGAAAATGTGAAGGCTGTCACAAGAGGGAGTACGGCATTTTTTATACTGATTTTATTAAGCTTCCATTCTTCTTTAATGCTTGTTTTTCTGAGCTTGAATATTACAGCAAATACAATCACCGTGACCACATTGGAAATTGCCGAAATCAGAAGCATATTATTGTTCATCCATAAGTTCAGTCCGTCAGGGTCTTTTGCCGCTGCGGGAATACTGATAATCACCTGTGCGGCAAAATTAACCGCAAAATACAGCAGGATAAATCCTATTGATTTAACTATGTTTTTCATTTCAAATCTCCTCAGAAAACGGTGTCCATATCTTATTCAGATATGGACACTGCTTTTATAATATATGAAAAGGAAAAAGGGAGTTATTCCGAAACAGAAACGGACGCTTCAACCATACCGCCGAAATCTTCTGCGGAAAGTCTCATTTTATAAGCACTTGCAGGAAGTTCTGCTGTAAGGGTCTCGTTTCCGTCGATTATGCCCGATGTAAAGACAGCGTTTCCTCTTTTGTCGATGAATTCCACCACAAGAGTACCGTTGTCTGCGGAAACCTTTACGTCTGCTGTGTAAGCCTTGCCGTCCGTCTTTGAGTTCAGATTTACAGTTTTTGTACCGTCGAGCTTCTGAACGCTCATCTGCCAGCCGTCAGCGGTGTTTGTTTCAACGCACATTACAGCGGTCGAAGAGTCAGCTGTGCAGTTTGTGAATACCATAAGCACAGCAAGCATTACAACGGTTAAAATAAGTCTTGCTTTCATAAATAACACCTCTTATTCAAGATTAAGCTTTTTGTTCATAATAAAGTTTGTTGCCCAGAGCATTGCTCCGTAAATAATTATGCAGAATATCGCAGTGAAGATGTAGAAGCTGCTCATTGTTTCAAGCATAACTGCAGCAGGAGCGTCTTCGTTGAACATCTGAGAGCCAGCCGTTATAAACATTACAATGCTTGAAATAACCTGACTTACAGTGTTTACGCCGATAAATGTCACGACTGCCATAATAAGCTTATGTGTGTTGAAAAGGCTTCCCACAGCAAGACAGAAATTGATGTAGATCTGCATAAGGAAAGGGTAGAGAATAAGACAGATACCCATATACCACATTAAACCGTTCCAGAATTCTGTAAATCCCGGGTCTGAAAGCTCGGTTATTGCAATGACTTTCTTAAATTCTTCGGCTATCATAGGAATCCAGCTTACATCGCCTATTGCAATAAGTGCAGATATAATAACTACGATAGTTGTAGCAATTGACCATACGTAAAATGCAATCACCTTTGAAGCAATGTGTTCCCAGGGTTTAACGGGAAGGGTGTGCATCAGATAGCCCTCGTCCCTGAAAAGGTTCTTGTAGGTTCTGATTGTTGTGAACACAAACAGCATAACAAATGCCGCAAAGCAGAGAAGGATAAATGCACCGATAACAAGACCGCTTAAAAGGTCAACGATAAGGAAATCACCCAGAGAGCCTATGCCCCTGTTTAAGATAAGGAAGGACAGCGCAAGGAACACCAGTCCCACAAAAATCATAGCGTACTTTTTCCATTCCGCCATAAGCTCATATTTTATAAGTTTACCTAACATGCAAATACCTCCCTGAATACACCGTCAACGGACTTGCCGTGCTGTTCTCTTATTTCGTCAACCGTGGAATGCATAACCAGATTGCTGTCCTTGATGAAGATAACCTCGTCGAGGATGTGCTCGATGTCGGAAATAAGGTGTGTGGAAATTATAACGGATGCGTTTTCGTTGTAATTGTTTATAATAGTTTTAATGATGTAATCTCTTGCCGCAGGGTCAACGCCGCCGATAGGCTCGTCGAGAAGATAAAGCTCAGCTTCTCTGCTCATTACAAGAATAAGCTGTACCTTTTCTCTTGTACCCTTGGACATTGTCTTAAGCTTATCCTCGGGATTGATGTTAAGCTTTTTCAGCATATCGTAAGCTGTATCGGGTTTGAAATCAGCGTAAAAATCGCTGAAGAACTGTATCATCTGCTTGACGTTCATCCACTCGTTGAGGTAAGTTCTTTCTGGGAGGTAGGAAACTGCCTTTTTAGTCTCAATTCCTATAGGATTTCCCGAAATTTCGATACTGCCCGTTGTAGGTGTAAGTATGCCGCTTAAAAGCTTGATGAAGGTGGTTTTACCGCTTCCGTTCGGGCCGAGAAGACCGATTATTTTTCCTCGGCCAAGGTCAAGGTTTATATTGCTTAAAGCAAGCTTGCTTCCGTAATTTTTAGATAACCCCTTGCAGGATACAAGTGTATCGGATGCAGTGTTTTCCGTATTCATAATCTCTTCGCTCATATATAAACTCCTTTCGTTTACTTCTGTTTGTCAATATGTTTTTTAAGCTGTTCAACAGCTTCGTCGGCAGTGTAGCCAAGCTGTTTCATTTTAGTGATAAACCAGTCTATCTGCTCATTGGCAAGATTATTTCTCAGGTCAGCGATTTTACTGCTGTCGTCTGTAACAAATCTTCCCGATGTACGCTGTGAGTAGAGCAGACCTTCTCTTTCAAGCTCGGACAGCGCCTTCTGCATTGTATTGGGATTGACCTCCGCAAGCGCCGCAAGCTCTCTTACAGCCATCAGTTTCTCTCCTGCGTTATATTCACCCACCGCAATGCTCAGTTTGATATGTTCCATAATCTGCTGATAAATCGGTGAGCTGTCATTAAAGTTCCAGGGCATCACAATTCTCCTTTCTGTACTCTTGTATTAATTGACTAATACAATAATAAACCATCTTTTCCATTTTGTCAAGGGGTTTTTGAAAAAAATTTTTTTATTTACTAAAACCGCAGAATATGCTATAATTATATAAATTCAATAAACAGCAGGTGCGGTATGAATATTTACGATGCAATAAACTATATAAACCGTTTTCCCGATTACGGTACCATAAAAAAAGACGCTTCACGCTTCAGAATGCTTATGGACGCTCTGGGAAATCCGCAGAACAGATTCAACATAATAACCGTTACAGGCTCACACGGAAAAAGCTCCGTCGTGAGAATGATTTCCTCTGCCCTTTTTAATGCCGGATATGCTGTGGGGGAATATTCATCCCCTTGTTTAAACTCTCTGTGTGACTGTATTCACGCAAACGGTGCAAACCTTTCCGACGAGGAGCTGTGCATTGTTATAGAGGAGATGTCTTCAATCGTGGACTCCCTCGGCTTTGAGTGCACACGCAGGGAAATATCAATGGCAGCAGCATTTATAAGCATTGCCGCAAAGGGCTGTACCACCGCCGTTATTGAAGCAGACAGCGGAATTATGTACGGTCTTGCCGAAGCTCTGAACAGCACCGTTCTTTCCGTTATCACCACCGCCGAGGACGACGAACAGCTTATCCGAGGATACGCATGCATAGTAAAACAGAACGTCTCCGCTGTAATTGCACACAGTAACAAGCGTCTTGCGAGAAACGTGGTAAACGGTATAACTCTTTCAGTAAACAGCGGCTTTGCTTCTCCGTCGCATTTTAAGCTGCACATAAAGCAGACGGGAATAGGCGGCAGTACGTTTACTTATAAAGGCAACAAATACATCTGCTCAATGGCGGGCAGACACCAGCTTGAAAATTCGCTTACGGCAATAGAAGCACTGGATTTTCTGCGCAAACACGGCTATCCTGCCATTACATACAGTAAAATATTCGACGGTGTAAAGGACACGATACTGCCGTCACGCTGTCAGGCGGTAAGTGTGGAAAATCCTACTATAATCATTGACAGTGCGGATACTCCGGAAAGAATGAAGGCCCTTGCCGATTTCATACGCACCCTTCCCAACGAGCCTAAAATTATGATATGCGGTATGTGTGACGATACCGACTGGCAGGCGGCTCTTGGATTTATAACACGGTATATAGATGTAGGCTTGTGCGTGGACGGCTTTGCGTCAAACAGCGTGTTTGCACCCAAGCTTACGGAAATGTTCCGTGAAGCGCAGGAGATTAATCTGAAAAATGCTCTGCCCCGTGCGGTATCTCTTGCAGGAAAGCACGGAATGGTAATAGCGGCAGGCTCGCCAAGGCTTGCGCCTACCATAAGAAAGATGATGTAAAAAATACAGGTCAAGCCTATTTAAAGACTTGACCTGTATTTTATTGCACCGCGTTCTCCTTTTTCCCACTGTTTACAACATAAATTCCCACGCATACCAGCACCAGCGCAAGCAGACTTTTCAGACCGAATGCCTGCTCAGCTTCACCAAGTATGAACGCAGAAAGTATCACGCCGAAAACGGGATTCATAAAGCCGTACACGGCAATTTTAGAAACGGGATTGTATTTTAGCAGCATTGACCATAAGGAATATGCCGCCGCAGAAAGGAATGCAAGATACACCAGCAGCACCACCGATTTAAGGTCAAACGCAGGCAGCCTTCCGCCTGCCGCAAAGCCGCCCACAGCCATTACAGCACCGCCGAAAAGGAACTGCCATCCGCTTAGCATCATAGGATTTTCTTCTTTGGAGTAGTGCTTCATAAGCACGGAGGAAAACGCATACGCAACGGTTGAGATCAGTATGAAGCCCTCTCCTTTAAGTGACAGGCTCATATCAAATCCGCCGTCTGTCAGATTGATTATGACAACGCCTGCGAAGCCGATTATGCTTCCTGCGATTTTTGCGGCAGTAAACTTTTCCATACGGAACACGAGGCAGGAAACTATCAGGGCGATAAAAACGTTTGCCCCCTCGATTACGGAAGCCTTTACCCCTGATGTGTTTGCAAGGCCTATGTAAAAGAAAAAATACTGCAAAATCGTCTGGAACAAGCTTAAAAAGCAAACCTTAGGCACAGATTTTTTAGTCGGGTACATAAATTTACGGCTTATGACGCTTGTAATTATTATGGTGAAAACTCCTGCAAGAAAAAATCTTATGCCTGCGTACAAAATTTCGCTTGCGGAGTCCTCTGCGGAAATTCCGAGCCACGCAAATCCCGATTTTATCGCAGGAAAAGCGCTTCCCCACAGCAGACAGCATATCATTGCACATATGCAGGCTGTAAGCGGCTTTGAGAGAGGGTGTTTTTTTGTTTCCATAGGGTGTTCTCCTTAAAGTAAAGATTGCGTAAAAATCGGGCGGATACGAAATCCGCCCTTTTATTTTTTATCAGGCTGTAATCACAGCTCATTCTGCACGAACTCGTAAATCTGCCGTGCAACGGAAATATTGACTCCTGCCGCTTTTGCGATTTCTTCGGGAGAAGCCTTTTTGAATTCCTCACGGGTCTTGAAAATGCTGAACAGTTTTTCCGCTTTCTTGTCGCCGATACCCTTGATTTTGGTGATTTCCATAGCGTAGGAGCTTTTACGGTGCTTGCTTCGCTGATAGGTTATGGAGTAGCGGTGCACCTCGTCCTGTATTCTCGTAAGAAGCATAAACGCCGCCTTGTTTTCGCTGATTGAAATTTCACCGCCGCCTGTTGCAATTGCACGGGTACGGTGCTTATTGTCCTTTACCATACCGAAAAGGGGCACGTCTATTCCAAGCTCACGGAGCACGGGTGCAACAGCATTTACCTGACCCTTGCCGCCGTCCAGCAGGATAAGGTCGGGGAGTCTGCGGAAGCCCTCGTCCGTTTCGGAGGAGTCGGTGTAATGTTTAAAGCGTCTGCTTAAAACCTCGTGCATACAGGCGTAGTCGTTCTGGATAGCAACGTCCTTGATGGAAAAACGCTTGTAGGCTTTCTTGTTCGGTCTGCCGTTTTCAAACACAACCATACCTGCAACCATTGAAGTTCCCGACAGGTTTGAAATGTCGTAGGATTCAATGTAAAGGGGCGGTTCGCTTAATCCGAGAAGCTTTGCAAGCTCTTCAAGGGCAACGATTTCCTTGCCTGTTCTGCCGACCTTTATTGCAAGGGACTCGCTGGCGTTAGCCTTTGCCATCATTATAAGCTTAAGCCCGTTTCCTCTTGTGCGTGTGAAAATATCCACCGCACGTCCGCTTTTTTCACGGAGCATACGGGTCACCATTTCGTTGTCTGGAATGTCCTCTTCCACGATAATTTCACGTGGGATACGTTCAGGTTCAGAGTAATACTGCACCATAAAATCCTGTATCATATTGGGAGTGCTGTCAAGCTCGCCTACGGGGATTTCGCTTCTGTCCGTAAGCCGTCCTCCACGATACATTAAAATTGCAATACAGGCTTCGCTGCCGTTCTGTGCACAGGCAATAATGTCGGTGTCCTTCATATCGTCACAGATTATTTTCTGACGGTCTGCGGCACGCTGAATTGCGGAAATACGGTCACGCAGCTTTGCCGCAAGCTCAAATTCAAGATTTTCAGCGGCAATGTTCATCTGCTCCGTAAGCATTTCAACGGAAGCCTCCGAGCCGCTTTTTATATATTCCTCTGCCTGTAAAATTATCTGTGCGTACTCTTCCTGCGGGATTTTTCCGCTGCATAAGCCCATACACTGTTTAATGTGGAAGTTTAAACAAGGTCTGCCCTTGCCGAAATCATTTGGAAATTTTCTGCGGCAGGTAGGAAGCATAAAGACCTTGTTTACTTCAAGGGCAGTCTGTGAAGCAACAAAGGTGCTTGTGTAAGGACCGATGAATTTACCCTCTCCCGACTTCTGCATTTCAGAGGTTATGCGTGGAAAAGGCTCATCGGAAATTTTAATGTAGCTGTAGCCCTTGTCGTCTTTAAGTAAAATATTGTACTTGGGCTTGTGCTGTTTGATGAGAGAGCACTCCAGCACAAGAGCCTCGTACTCGCTGTCGGTTACGATGAAGTCATAGTCGTGCACGTTTGAAACCATTTTTGCAACTTTCGGGGTATGGTCGGGGGATTTGCAGAAATAGCTTGTAACACGGTTACGCAGGTTTTTGGCCTTGCCGATGTAAATGATGTGCCCCGTTTTGTCACGCATACGGTAAACACCGGGAGATGTGGTCAGCAGAGCCGTTTTTTCACGGAGGTAGGGCAGCCTTTCATTCATTCAGGTACTCCTTTATTACAGCGGTAACACCGCAGTCGTTGTTTGATTTTGCACGGTATTTTGCATACTGTGCCATTTCGGGATGAGCATTTTCCATAACGTAGCTGTGTTCAGCCGCAAGCAGCAGCTCCACATCGTTGAAATAGTCGCCGAAGGACATTGTTTCCGCCTTTGAAATGTTAAGCTCACGCTGTAAAATTTCAAGTGCGGCGCCCTTGTTTATACCCTTGTTCATAATGTCTATCCATCTGGGACCCGTTTCCGCAACAGTAAAATCCTCTGCAAATTTTTCCGAAAGCACAGGCAGGGCATTATTTCTCGGACCTTTTTTATCGCATACGGCAACCTTGAAAATCTCGTCCTCAACGCTTAAAATATCGTCTACGCAGGTAAAATTCAGATAATATTTTCTTACCTCATTATAAAAATCCTCGTCGGTACGCTCAAAATATGTACCCTTCATTCCGCAAAGAACAGGAGTTACGCCTTCAAGGGAAAGGCAGGTTTCAAGCATTTCTCTGAGCTTTACACTGTCAAGAATGCTCCTGCTGACAAGCCTGCCGTTTACAACCACATACGCACCGTTATCGCAGATAAAATCAAGCTTGTCCATACTCCCCTCAAAATTAAGCTTGAGGGTGGTAAAGGAACGTCCGCTTGCAATGACAAAGTGGATGTCACACTTTTTAAGCTCGTCCAGTATATAGTAAAAGTCTGGCGGCAGCTCTTTTCTGTCGTTTAAAAGAGTGCCGTCCATATCTGTTGCAATAAGTTTAATCATAGGGGAAATGCTCCTTTTATGCTTTTTTCTTCTTCATATAAATAAAATACCACAGCCCTGCCCCCACAGCCATAAGCACCTCGATAGCAACAGGAATGATAAAGCCTGCTGAGGTGGGGTTGTCTGCGTTGTAGCCCATAATCGTGGCTATGACTGTGCTTGGGAATGTGCCGATAAACGAGCCGAGAATGTACTTTTTCCAGCTTGTGTTTACAGAGCCCAAAAACATACTCACCACATCGTAGGGCAGGATGTTTATGGCACGGAGAAATATTATGAGAAACACCTCGTTATCCATATGGATGTCGTGTATTTCCTTAAGCTTTTTATTCTTTTCAAGCTGTTTCCGGACAAACTCTTTTTCCGCAAATCGTCCGATAAAATAGGGGATATTCATCATACAGAAAATTCCTATTGTATTTATGAGTACAGCTATCATAAAATGTGGTGCGATCCTTCCGCATACTACCACGATCACAAACATAGGAAAGAAAAATGACAGCGATTTAAGCGAAAACATCAGCACTATCACAACCGCCGCAAGCCATATGTTTTCGGGAGTATATTTAATCAATTGTTCGGGAGTGACGTTCCTGAACACAGTAAAATACAGTACTGCGCATACCGCCATCATTGCAAAGGGTGCGGCGGCAATAACTGCCTTGAGAATTTTTGTTGTTCCTTTTTCCTTGCTCATTTTTTTACACTCGTAAAGAGCTTTCTCCTCTCAGTTTTTTACCCCGTGATTAGAATTATATCACCATATTATCCTTTTTTCAATCGTATTATACAAATTTTGTGATAAACAGATGAAACTGCAAGGATTTACTTGTTATTTTGATTTAACTGTGGTATACTTGTAGGGGTTAAGGAAACGCTGATCAAATCGCTTCACGACGCTCTCAGTGACGGATTTTCGAGTGTCGGAAGCGATGGCTACGCCTTTAATCAGCGTATCCTAAATATGTTTACATTCAAGGAGTTAACAGAATAAAATGGCTAAATATACAGGAACAAGATGTATCGTATGCAGTGAAAAATTTACAGATGAGGACGATATTGTTGTCTGCCCCGAATGCGGTACCCCTTATCACAGGGACTGCTACAAAAAGGAGGGCAGGTGCGTAAACGGTGCCCTGCACGACGTCAAAGGCACATGGAAGCCCACTTATGACGTAGGTGACAGCCTTGCGGAGGAAAAGGAAGATACGGTCTGCTTAAGCTGCGGCTGTAAAAATCCGCCTGATTCGCTGTTCTGCGATAACTGCGGTTTCCCTCTGAAATCGCTGGAAAAGCACAACGAGCGTATGCGTGTTCATACAGCTCCCGTTAACGGCGAAGACAATCCCGACAGCTATAACCGTGATTTCAACGGAGGCGTGGGAATAGACATTCAGCCGTTTCTCATCAACTTTTCCGACCCTCTCTGCGGCTATAATCCCGACGAGGATTTTGACGGCGTAAGGCTGTGTGAGCTTGCGGATACGGTTGAAAGCAATACCCACTATTTCCTTCCGATTTTCAAGCGTATAAAGGAAACGGGCAGGTCTTTCTCGTGGAATTTTCCTGCAATGCTTTTCCCTGAGCTTTATTTTGCATATCGTAAAATGCCGCTTATAGCTCTTGCGGCGTGGGCGATAAAGCTGTTTTCGCTTATACCGCTTATGCTGAGGGTATTTTCGGAATCGGATATTGCGGTGCTTGCGGATATTGCCGCAAATTTTGATTTAAGAAGCACGGCTTTCGGAATTATGGATATTCTGGTTTATGTGCTTGACTATGCGCTGATGTTTTTCTGCGGCGGCTTCTGCAATTCAATTTACTATAAAATTGCCGTAAAGAGAACGGCAAAGATCAAAAATTCCGTGCCGCTTACGGAGCTGAGAGATACTTTAAGAAGAAAGGGCGGCACTTCCCCTGCGTGGCTGATTTTGTTTATACTGCTTGATCTGCTGCCATATGCGGCGATCTATATGATGAGATTTCTTTCGGTCCTTACGGTTATTTAAAAAAATAAGGGGTGTGGGGTTATGAAAATAAGAAAAGCGGTCATTACTGCGGCAGGACTCGGTACGAGAGTGCTTCCTGCGTCAAAGGCTATGCCAAAGGAAATGATACCTATTGTTGACAAGCCTGCAATACAGTATATCGTTGAGGAGTGCGTAAAGACAGGAATTACCGATATTCTTATTATTCTTTCAAGAGGCAAACACGTTGTGGAGGACCATTTTGACCGTTCTCCCGACCTTGAAAAGAGACTTTCCGAATCGGGCAAGGATGATGTGCTTAAAGAAATGATAAACATTGCTCATATGGCAAATCTGACCTATGTCCGTCAGCAGGAGCAGCTTGGGCTTGGACACGCAGTTCTTTGTGCGGAGAATTTTGTCGGTGATGAGCCATTTGCCGTGCTTTACGGTGACGATGTAATTATCGGGGAAGACCCTGCCATTGCACAGCTTTGCAGAGCTTACGACCGTTATGAAAAGGGTATTGTCGGCATAAGAGAAGTGCCTACAGAGGATGTTATGCGGTATTCGTCAATGAAGGTTGAAAAGCTGGACGACACCTGCTACGGCATAAGCGATATGATTGAAAAGCCAAAGCCGGAGCAGATTTTCTCAAACTACTCCATACTGGGAAGATGTGTGCTTCCGCCCGAAATTTTCGGTATTCTCAAAACCATACCGAAGGGTGCGAACAACGAGCTTCAGCTTACAGACGCAATGAAGATCCTTGCAAACAGCGAGGGGATGATCGGCGTTGATTTCACAGGAAACCGCTATGATATGGGCAACAAGCTGGGTATTCTGAAGGCTGCAATCGACATTGGCCTTTCACGTCCCGATTTAAAGGACGAGCTTGCACAGTACATAAAGCTCAAAGCGGAAGAGTTGGGTTAATTCGTAATGCTTAATGCGTAATTCGTAATTAAAAAATAAGAAACGGCTTTGCGATCTGCAAAGCCGTTTGCTTGTTAATAAAGATTTTTTATAGCGGGCGGATAATATCCGCCCCTACGAAATGGCTGAATTCATCATTTATTTGTAGGGGCGGCAATCTGCCGCCCGTCTGTGAAATATTTTTCGACACTCTCAAAGTGACTTTGTTACATTACTTCTGTATTGTTGACACGCATACGGAATTTTACGCCGAGAACCTCCGCAGAGCGTTTGCAAAGAAGCATACGCTCCATAAAAATTTCAAAGTATTCCATAACGGATGAGATTTCCGTATCAAGCTCCAGTTCAAGAAGAAGCGCTTTTTTGTCATCGGTGAAGCTTATGCTGGAAGTGGTGACGGCATAATTTACACGGTCGTGGATGTCGTTAAGGTCAACGGTATCAACGTTGCGGACTCTGCTTCTGCGCACGTCGGTTTTGTCGCCGATGATAAGGGCGGCGGTTATTGCGTTGAGAGGCTGGGCGGTGTGTTCGTCGTGGTTGCCGATAGCTGAAATTATCGCGCATATCTCCTCGGCAGGCATATTTAAATTATCAAGCAGACGGAACGCCATTACTGCACCGCTTTGTGCGTGGTCAACACGGTTTATGACATTGCCGATGTCGTGAAGATAAGCCGCAATCTGTCCAAGCTCAACATCACGTTCAGGATATTTAAGGGTGGAAAGTATCATTTCGACGGTGGAGGCTACCTTTTCAACGTGAGCAAAGGAATGTTCGGTGTAGCCCTGTGCCGCAACTGCCGCATCGGCATTTTTGATATAGGTGTGGATGTCGGGATTTTGTTTGATGTATCTGAATGTAACTGTGCTGCTCATTAAAATGTTCCTTTCGGTCAGATGGTGTGTGCCTTGCGGAGAAGCTCCTGTTTCTTTTCCCAGAGCTTCGGAGAAAGGTCAACGTAGTATTTGTGTGGATATTCAAATCGTTTGAGTTCGTCCCAGAGTGTATCAAGCTGTGCGGCACAGTAGTCCTTTATTTCGGAAACGGAAGGGGAGTCGTAAACGCATTCGCCCTTGTCGAAAATCTGCACCATAAGCTTTACAGCCTTGAAATTTGTAACGGTCTTTCTTTTGTAGGTGTGCACAGGGTCAAAGATCTCGTAAGGCTTTGTGTCGTCAATGATTTCGTCACGGCAGGTCAGCACGTCTGCAATTGCCTTGCCTGTAATGCTGTCGTAAAGACGCCATACCTCCTTGAAATCGGGGTTGGTGATTTTTGCTACGTTTTCCGAAACCTTGATTTTAGGGATTATCTCTCCGTTGCGTTCTATTGCAACAAGCTTGTATACGCCGCCGAAAACAGGCTCGGATTTTGAAGTGATAAGTCTTTCGCCTACGCCGAAGCTGTCAATCTGTGCGCCCTGAAGGAGCAGGTCACGGATAATGTACTCGTCAAGGGAGTTTGAAGCTACGATTTTAACGTCGGTAAAGCCTTCACCGTCAAGCATCTGTCTTGCGTGCTTGGAAAGGTAGGTGATGTCACCGCTGTCAATTCTGATGCCTACCGGTTTTTCTCCACGCTCACGCATTTCCTTGAATACAGTTATAGCGTTGGGTACGCCCGATTTAAGAACGTTGTAGGTGTCAACGAGTAGTGTTGTGCCTTTTGGGTAACATTCAGCGTAAGCACGGAATGCTTCAAGCTCGCTGTCAAACATCTGAATCCAGGAGTGTGCCATTGTGCCTAAGGCAGGGGTATGCATTTCCTTGTCGGAAATGGTGCAGGCTGTACCGCTGCAGCCGCCGATATAAGCGGCTCTTGCGCCGTAAATTGCACCGTCGAAGCCCTGTGCACGTCTTGAGCCGAACTCCATAACGGGTCTGCCCTCTGCCGCACGGACGATACGGTTCGTTTTTGTTGCAATAAGGCTCTGATGATTAATGCAGAGCAGCAGCATAGTTTCCACAAACTGCGCCTGAATAGCGGGACCCTTTACCGTCATAATCGGCTCGTTTGGAAAAATAGGCGTACCTTCAGGAATTGCCCACACATCACATTCAAATTTAAACTTACGCAGATAATCAAAAAAATTCTCGCTGAAAATTTCCTTTGAACGAAGGTAGTCTATATCGTCTTCTGTAAATTCCAGCGATTTAAGGTAGTTTATTGCCTGTTCAAGACCTGCCATAATTGCAAAGCCGCCGTTATCGGGAACGCTTCTGAAAAAAAGGTCAAAGCAGGAAATAATATCTCCCATACCGTTTTCAAAATAGCCGTTTGCCATTGTAAGCTCGTAAAAATCCGTAAGCATAGTAAGGTTTCTTTTAAGATTATCCATATTCATTATCCCCTTTGCTTTATGATAGAACTCTGTTTTTGCAAAACGGCAGCACACGACTGTTTAAGCCGATGCTGCCGTTTGAATTATTTTTTAGGCATACCTGCGTTGGAAGGCGCATTTCTGAAAGCCTGTCTTGTCTTTTTTATGTCATTGAGATTAGCCTGAAGGGTTTCTTCCGACTGCACCAGAATGTCATCTATGTACTTGTTGGCAGCATTTTTGATGTCCTTTGCCTTGGACTGTGCCTGAGTAAGGATTTCGGCAGCGTGCTGCTTTGCAGCCTTTGTGATCTCGTCGTTGGAAATGATCATCTTGGCTCTTTCTTCCGCACGGCGCACAATCTGGTCAGCTTCCTTGTTGGCATCGTTTACGATTTCCTGACGGTCACGCACAATGTTCTTGGCGTTGCGTATTTCATCGGGCAGATTAAGACGCAGGTCGTTTATGCAGTTGCGCATCTTGTCAATGTCGATGACAACCTTTTTGTTTGAGAAGGGAACTGCGCTTGCGTCGTCAAGCATATCGTCCATCATATCAAGAATTTCATCTATAATCATTTTCAGACCTCCGTTTTATTTGTGTTTGTACGTACAAGGCGTTCCGTAATATCCTTAAGGATACATTCGGGAACAAAGTGGCTGATGTCGCCGCCGAATGAAGCAATCTGCTTTACAACGCTTGAAGAAAGATACATATTTTCTCCGCTGGTTGTAAGGAACACGGTTTCAGCTTCATCATAAAGTATTTTATTTGCAAGCGCCATCTGGAATTCATATTCAAAGTCGGAAACGGCACGCAGACCCTTTATTATGGCACAGGCATTCACCTGCTTGACATAATCGGCCAGCAGACCGTCCCAGATGTCAACCACAACATTGTCGAGTTTAAGGTCATTTACGACCTTATGGATAAGCTGTACACGCTCAACCGTGGTAAAAGCAGGGCTTTTTGCCGCATTTACCGACACAAGCACGATTACTTTATCGAAAAGCTTTGACGCTCTGCGTATAATATCCGTATGACCGAAGGTTACCGGGTCAAAGCTGCCCGGACAAACGGCAATTCTCATTCTGATCAGATCCTTTATTCTTCCGTATCGTCACCAAATGGTACTCTGTATAATGTGACTTCGATTTTTCCGTATTTGTAGGTTTTTGCTTTTTTAAGTCTGCCGAATTCATCAGGAAGCACAAGCTTCTGTTCGTGCTCACACACAACAATTCCCCTGTCGGACATATGCTTTTCAAGCAGGGGGAGCACTTCTTCAAGTATGCCCTTTTCATATGGCGGGTCGAGAAATGCAATATCAAAGGTATAACGGCAGGTACGCAGATAACCTGCGCTGTCCGTATTGAGTACGGAAGCCTGTTCGGTAAAGCCTGTTATTTTAAGATTTTCGTTAACGGTCTTTATTGATTTTACAGCTGAGTCAACGAAAGTGCAGCGTTTTGCACCTCTTGAAAGAGCCTCAATTCCGAGCTGACCCGAGCCTGCAAAAAGGTCGAGGACTTCGGAGCCGTCAATATCAAAATGAACGATGGAAAAAATTGCTTCCTTCACCTTATCGGTGGTAGGACGCACGTCCATACCCTCAAGAGTGTTGAGCTTACGGCCTCTTGCCGTACCTGTAATTACTCTCATATATAAAATTCCTTATCATTAAAAATAGATTTACACTTTATTATACCCTATTCTCTTGAAAATGTCTATATCTTTTTTGAAAAAATTTGCTTATTCCGAAAATTTACCGTTTAAATATCAAGATAATCTGTATAATTATGTAAAATAAACGCCCTTCCGACAGTTAACGGAAGAGCGTTCTGTGTTTTATTTTGCTGTCATCCAGACACGCATCTGATTTTCGCCTCTGTTGCCCCAGGTGTAGTAAGGGACAGCTGATGCCGTAAACTGCTTTTCAGCAGGCTTTGTGTCGGTGTAGAGTGAGTCGGTGTATTCTGATTTAATAGCTTCAACGTTGATTTTTACCGTACCGCTGAGAAGTCCGTCGTCATAGCCGCACACTTCAGGAGTGCTGTCCGTTTTAAGGGCAAGTGACATAACATCGCCCTCGTTGTCAACGCCCTCAAAGCAGTAAACGAGAGGACCTCTGCAAAGAGCTGTCATTCCCGTAAGAGCAGGGATTTTTGAAGAAGCATAGACAAAATGCGGTTTACCGTCAAGTTCAAGCCTTACATTGTCACCGTCGTTTAAGTTTAAGTAAGCATAGCCGTTCAACGCTTCAAAAGCAATGCTTTCTCCGTTTACGTAAACTGCGGTTTTTCTGCTCCACGCAGGTATTCTCAGCGCAAGCCTGCCGCCCTTTTCAATCTCATAATTTACGGTAAAATCGTATGGGTAAGCTGTTTTGCATTTAAGCTTCACACCGTTTTCAAAGCTTACATCACCGTCTGCAAAAAGGTGGCAGTATGCGGTATCGGAGCTTTCGCCGTAAGCGTATTTGCCGAATGATGTGATTAATCTTGCCGCATTGGGAGGACAGCACGCACAGGCATACCAGCCGGGACGCTGTGTAAGGTCGTGTCGGTGTGTAGGGGATACACCTGAAATTCCTGGGATTATTTCAAGAGGATTTACATAGAAGAAGCGTTTGCCGTCAAGCTGCATACCTGCAAGCACCGTGTTGTAGAACGCTCTTTCCATTATGTCTGCGTACTCGCCCTTTACCTCGTTTTCAAGCATACGTGAGGCAAAAAACATAAGACCTATGGAAGCACAGGTTTCAGCGTAAGCGGTATCGGAGGGCAGGTCGTAGTCAACGCTGAAGGCTTCGCCGTGAACAGTTGAGCCTATGCCGCCTGTAATATACATTCTGCGCTTTGTAACGCTGTCCCATAAACGCTTGCAGGCCTCGTAAAGTTCGGCGTCGTCTGTTGTTGAAGCAAGGTCCGCCATACCCGTGTAAAGATATACCGCACGGACAGCGTGGCCTGTTGCGTCGGTCTGCTGACGGACAGGCTTTCCGCTTTGCTGATAGTCGTTGTCGTCGGCATTGTTGCCCCAGACGGTCCAATTTCTTGCGTCACGCTCTCTGCGGTAAAATGTGGTGTCACAGCCTCGTGTGTTTACAAAATGCTCTGCAAGCTTAAGGCATATCTCGCTGCCTGTACAGCGGTACATTTTCATAAGCGCAAGCTCAATTTCGGGGTGTCCTGGGAAACCCTCATTGCCGTCCTTGATAAAATAATTGTAGATATGCTCTGCATTTTTAAGCATAACTTTAAGAAGTACGTCCTTGCCTGTTGCTTCGTAATAAGCACAGGCAGCCTCCATCATATGTCCTGAGCAGTAGAGTTCGTGACCTTCGAGAAGGTTAGTCCAGCGTTTTTCCTTGTCCTTTATGGTGAAATACGTGTTTAAATAGCCGTCGGAGTCCTGTGCTTCTGCAATTATTTCAATAAGATTATCAACGGTTTCTTCAAGCTTCGGGTCAGGGCACACGTTTAAGGAATAAGCCGCCGCTTCGATCCATTTTGCGGCGTCGCTGTCCTGAAAAACCATACCGTAGAAGCCGTCGCCCACATCTTCACCCTTTACAGCTTTTCCTGCGTTAATAAAGTTCTGTACAACGTGGCTTTTTTCGGTGTCGGGGGCTTCGTCGCAAAGAACGGAATACTGGTAGGGAATAACGGTTTCTTTGATAAGCTGCTGATATTTTCCGATAAATCCGCCTGCATTGTAGGAAGTAACGTTTATCTGGCTCTGGATTTTCATAATAGCACTCCTTTTATGTCGATTTAAATTTCATCGGGGTGATTTTTACGGTAGCCGAGATAGCTTTCAAGAATTATGACAGCGGCTACTGCGTCAACGACATTCTTGCGCTTCTGACCTCTTACGTTGGTTTCGTTGAGATAATTGTGGGCGGAAACGGTGGTACAGCGCTCATCCCACATTTTATGGGGAAGTCCCGTAAGCTCGGTAAGCAGCTGTGCAAACTTATCACACTTTTCCGCACGCTCTCCAAGGGTGTTGTTCATATTTTTAGGCAGACCCACCACAATAAGCTCCGCCTTTTCTTTTTTGGCGTGTTCCGCAACCTTTTCCGCACACTTCTCGAAATTGTGCTCGTGAACCACTGTCAGGGGAGAGGCGAGGAATTCAGTTTTGTCGCACATTGCAAGCCCTGTTCTGCTGTCGCCGTAGTCAACGGACATTATTTTCATAAAAACACTTCCTTTTGCTCTGGTAATTCTTATACAAGCTCAAAATTCTTCTGCATCCACAAATTAAAGTGAATTTTATCTTCGGGGTCGTAATTTTCGGGGATAAGCTCAGGGTAATCCACGATATATTCCGTTGTGTAAGCAGTACCCGTGCCGCCGTTAAGAGTAACGGTGCAGTCATCGTGCAGATATATAAATCCGTAGCCGTGGTCGGGGATTTCAATTGTCTGAACGGTAGTGCCGTCATCAACGGTAAAGGATTCAGCGCCGTCTGCCTTGATTGTAAGATGAATAAAGGAATTTTCGTGAGCAGGCTTGACATTGAGTTTGTTTCCTTCACAGGTGGTCTGAACGGAAATTCCCAGATCAAGTTTTTCCGTTTCAATGTAATAGCATTCCATAGAATCGTCGTACTCCATTTCGGGTGCATATTTTTTTACAGCATTGTATGCGCTCAGGTCGTATACAGCGTAGGCAGAGTAATCGTCGCCCTCGGTTATGTAAACAAGAGCGTCATCGCTTGTTGAGTTGAAGCCGCTTCCCAGGTCGGAATGAACATCGGCAGGGGTAAGGCTTACGCAGAGGAAAATCACAAGTGAAACAGCGATAATGTGAACAGCTCCCGCACAGTTGGGAAGCGGTCTGTTCTTGTCCTTTCTTAAAAGGAAATTGATTGAAAAATATCCGCATACGGGAGCAATGCAGGAGCTTACGCCGAACATTGCAAGAGCAAAAAGAACGCCGAAAATATATGCCATACCAAGTCCCAGAGCAGATGCTGCAAGGGCGATTATAGGAATTACAACAGGCAGGTAAATTGCTTCGGCAAGAAGCTCAAAATGATACTTTTCAAGGTCAGGTTTTAAAGTAACAGCAAGCTGGTTCAACATAAGCATAAGACCGCTGAAAATAAAGAGGTAGCTTGCGTCGGGAAGAACAAAGGTCAGCACTATACCAAGGAAAACGTGGATATAGGAGAACGCTCTTGTAACATCTCTTGCTTCGGTTTTAAACAGTTTACAGCCAAGATGTACGGAAAGAACAGTTACACCAAGGGCAAGAATTCCGATACCTGCGGTTATGGCTGTGTTTGAGAAGGTTATCGTGCCGATTGCACCGAAAACGATGTTTCCTGCCAGTGCGGCAATAAGCTGGAAGAGGTAGTAGCATCCGAAGGTAACGCCTGCAGTAAGCGCAAGGCCGATGATGATGATAAGCATTGACTTTGCGGTATTTGCAAGGTTTTTCTTTTTACGGATAACGGAGAGGATGATGTTTGCGGCAAGAAGCAGAATTCCGATTACCGCAAGAACAACGGAAGAAGCGTGATTATAAACAACATCGCCTATGTTGAGGTAGGAGAAGAAAATTGCGTTTTCGTCTGCTTCGTAAAGCTTGTCAAGGTCGTAATTTCCGAGCTTGTCAAGGAGATTGTTTATGATCTGAGCCTGCTGTGTAAGGCAGCTTTCCCTGATATTTTCGGGACTGTCGTTCTGGGTGTGGTAATTTTCGCCCTGAGCGATATTGGCCATATTTACGCCCTGATAGTAAGGCTTGAGATTTGAAAAGTCGGTGCCGTTGGGCATCATATCGTAAATCATCGTAGCAATTGAGCAGGTGAAAAGATTGTTGTTTACCTCTCCGAACAGCTTTACGGTGTTGTAGTTGTCTGCGGCGGTCTCAAACATTATCTGGGTACCTGCCGTACCTCTTGCTTCGAGGTTTATAGCAAAATTTATACGTTCAACCAGACCGTTGAAGCCGTCAAATTCGTTCATAAACGCCTTTGAGCCTAAAAGGCCGTGTTCCTCACCGTTTACAAAGCAGAACACAAGGTCGTTTGTTATGGTATAGCCGTTTGCCATTCTGTCAAGATAATATCTGATGGCTTCAAGCATTGTCGCACAGGCACAGGCGTCATCTGCCGCACCCTGTCCTGTTTGCACAGAGTCGAAATGAGCCATTGTCATAACGGCCTGACCTGTCTTTTCTGCGGCGTTTGCAGGGATATGCACTATAACATTGTCAACGTAGAAGCTCTGGTATTTTTTTGTATCCGTAACAAAGTTCTGTACAAGATAAGCAGGGACGTCGGTTGTATCAGAATTTACTATACCGAGGCTTTCAAGCTCTGATATGATGTAATTCTGTACCTGCTTGTTTTCTTCCTTGTCAAAAATGGAATGAGGACCCACCTCGCATATTTTTTCAATGTGGGAATAAATATTGCCGTGGTTGAAGTCGGATTTCACAGGAAGCTCGTTTGTGTCAACGAATGACAGCACAAAAGATATGCAGAAAAGCAATGAAAAGAGTGTGCAGATTAATTTTTCCGTTTTTTTCATAATGATGTCTCCTTAAATGATAGTTATTTGTCGTCTTCGTATTTTGACCAGCGTGAAAATTTGAGCGTGGAAAGCTCATCGGGGAGGTGGGAGCTGTCGTTTTTGAACTCAATTGACGGATTTAAATCGTCGTCAAAAATTATCTTTGACACAGCCGTATTGTCTGACCAGCCTACCTGACCTATTCCGTTTATACTTCCAGATTCGGCATAGCTTAAAAAGTTTCTGACGGAGCAGCCGTGAGAAACCACAGCAACCGTTTTGCCCTTGTTTGAAGCGGCGATTTCAGTTACGGCGGCTTTCATACGCTCGTAGACAGTTAACATACTTTCGCCTTTTTCTGTTGCGAAAATTTCCATATGATTTTTCCAGTTATCGTGTATAACGGGATATTTTGTTTCGATTTCCGCCCATTTTTCTCCTTCCCACTCGCCGCCGTCTATTTCGATAAGAGCCTCGTTTTTTATCACAGGCAGACCGTGATAACGGTTTACTGCCTCAGCGGTTTTAAGAGTACGTATCAGCGGGCTTGAATAGAGAGCGTCTATTTTAATGTCACGGAAACGTTCAGCAAGGCAGTCAAGCTGTGCGGCACCCTTTTCGGTAATATCGCAGTCGGTGCGTCCCTGAAAAATTTCCAGTACGTTGCCCATTGCCTCTGCGTGCCTTATAAGATAGATTACGGTCATTGTGAATTCTCCTTTTCATCGGGGTGTTTAAATGTAAAATGAAGTATGAACGGTATGCTGATGAGTCCTGTAAGTGCGTCTGCAACGGGCTGTGAGATCTGCACACCGGTCAGACCGAATAAATTTGCGGTTATGATAAGTGTCGGTATAAACATAACCCCTGAGCGCATAAGGGAAAGAAATGCGGAAAGTCCTGCCTTGCGGATGCTCTGGTAAAGCATATTCACAGGCACCGACAGCGGCATGAACATAAGTCCTCCGCAGGCGCATCTTAAAGCAAATGCACCTATCCTGCAAACGTCGTCGCTTTTCTGGAAGATGTAAACTATATCCTCCGCAAAAATAAACACGGGTATAACGATACAGCTTACCAGCAGAGCGCCTGCCGCCATTGTGAAATGCATACCCTTCTTTACACGCTTGTATTTTCCTGCCTGATAGTTGAAGGAAGCAACAGGCTGGAAGCCCTGTCCTATGCCAAGACCAACGCACATAATGAACATCGAGAAGCGGTTTACAACGCTCATAGCGGCAATTGCCGAGTCGCCGTAAGGCTTGGTAAGGTTGTTGAGCAGACCGTTTGAAATTGAGCTTAAACCCTGTCTTATAAGTGCAGGAAAGCCTACTTTTACAATGTCGGCATAAACAGCCGCCCTTCTGCTTATGGCTTTGAAATCAATGTTACTCTGTGCCATTCTTGCATAAAAATAAAGCAGTATGCAGAAGCTTATGAATTGGGAAACCGCCGTTGAAAGACCTGCTCCGAAAACGCCCATATCCATAACGGCAATAAGCAGCCAGTCACCGAAAATGTTGATTATGCCGCCTGTTGTAAGACCTATCATAGCGTAGAAGGCCTTGCCTTCGTAGCGGAGATTATTGTTTAAAACAAGGGAGCAGACCATAAACGGACAGGATAGCAGTACCCACATTCCGTACTGCTTTGCATAGGGAAGAATTGTTTCCGTGCTTCCCAGCAGCCGCATAAACGGAGTCAGAAAAATCAGACCGATGACCATAAGCGCCGTACCTGCAATTGCGCCTGTAAAAAATGCGGTGGAGGAATACTCCGTTGCTTCGTCGGTGTTTTTATCGGCAAGGGCTTTTGAAACCATAGCCCCTGAGCCTTGTCCGAGCATAAATGCTATCGCCTGGATGACCGACTGGAGAGTAAAAAGAATACCCGTAGCCGCCTGGGGACTTTCTCCGAGAGTGCCCACGAAATATGTATCCGCCATATTGTAGATGTTGGTTATGAGCATTGTGACGGTGGTGGGTATGCCGAGAGAGATAATAAGCTTTGATACGGGAGTTTCCGTCATTTTCTTATAGTATAAATCTGTTTTTTCCATTTTATCAAGTCCGTTTCAGTTTAAAGTCAATCATATTAATTATAACACCCTGTTTTTATTAAGTCAAATAATATTGCTTCAATTGTTACGGGTAGTTCTCAACACTGACGCTGTGATATATCCGCTGTGCTTTGTATGGAATAACCAAAAAGAAAAAACATACTTGACATTTCTGCATATGATGTGGTATACTTGTTTTTATCACGAGTACACTTGTTTTTTGAGCGTGGACGATTGGATGTGATTTAAGTTGAGCGACATCTCATTTTTAGTGGTCAGCACAGAGGTGCTTCCCGACGTATTCCCGAAGGTAATAGAGGTTAAAAAGCTTCTTGCCTGCGGCGAGGAAAAAAGTTCCGCATCTGCCTGCAAGCGTGTGGGAATTTCGAGAAGCGCTTATTACAAATACAGAGAATGCGTCTTTACCTATGAGGAAAAGCTTACGCAGAAAATAGTGACGTATTACGCTGTTCTGCGTGACGAGCCGGGTGTCCTTTCGGATTTCCTTTCGGCGGTGCATAAGGGCGGCGCAAACATTCTTACCGTTAATCAGAATATTCCCGTTGACGGAGTAGCAACCGTTACCCTGACGGTACAGCTCAACGGCGACGAAGAAGGCTCATATACCCTGCGTGACAGGCTCAGGGAGCTTAACGGAAGCGTGGACGTTAAATTATTATCGGGTGAATAAACATTTTAAGGAGTTAATTGTTATGGCAAAAATCGCAGTTTTAGGTTTCGGTGTTGTAGGTTCAGGCACGGTTGAGCTGTTTTATAAGAATAAGGACAGCATCATTAAAAAAGCAGGCACCGACCTTGATATCAAGTATATTCTCGACATCAGGGATTTCCCCGGCAGTCCTTTTGCGGATAAGTTTACAAAGAGCATTGACGATATTGTAAACGACGATGAGGTTACTATCGTAGCCGAAGCAATGGGCGGCGTAAACCCTGCTTACGATTTTGTAAAGAGCTGTCTTGAAAAGGGCAAGAGCGTTGTTACTTCCAATAAGGAGCTTGTTGCAAAGAAGGGTGCGGAGCTGCTTGCAATTGCAAAGAAAATGAACTGCAACTTCCTCTTTGAAGCTTCCACAGGCGGCGCGATCCCTGTTATCAGACCAATGCACCGTTGTCTTGCAGGCAACGAAATTTCCGCTGTTGCAGGTATTTTGAACGGTACAACAAACTTTATCCTTACAAAGATGATAAACGAGCAGATGGATTTTGCTGAAGCTCTTAAAATCGCACAGGACCTCGGTTATGCCGAAAAGGATCCTACTGCCGATATTGAAGGTCACGACGCATGCCGTAAGATCTGCATTCTTTCCTCACTTGCTTTCGGCAAGCACGTTTACCCTGACTGGGTACACTGCGAGGGCATCACAAAAATTACAGCTGAGGACGCACAGTATGCTGAAAACTGGGGCGGTGCCATCAAGCTTATCGGCTCTGTAAAGAAGACTGCCGACGGCAAAATTCTTCCTATGGTACGTCCTGCATTTATCTGTGACGGCAACCAGCTTTCACACGTAAGCGACGTATTCAATGCAATTATGGTTTATGCTGACGCTGTTGATCAGGTAATGTTCTACGGCAGAGGCGCAGGCAAGTTCCCGACAGCAAGCGCAATCGTAGGCGACATCGTTGACGCTGCAAGAATGAACGGTACTTCTGTTTCACAGACGTGGGAAGACAGTGCAGACAACAGCTTCATTGCAGATTACAAGGATGACGTTGTTTCTGTTTACGTTAGAACAAAGGGCGTTTCACAGGCTAAGGTTTCCGAAGCCTTCGGCACAGTTGAGTACATCTCCAGAGAAAATCAGCCTGCTGACGAGCTTGCATTCATCACTCCCGAACTCAAAGAAAAGGATTTTGACGCTAAGCTTGAAGCTCTCGGCGGAGAAATTCTCGGCAAGATCCGTGTTCTTGATATGGAAGACTAATAAAATAAGCGTTATGAGGACGGGTTTTTATCCGTCCTTTTTGTTTGAACTGAAATGAAGCTTAAAAAATAAGCGGTGCAAGGGTAAAAAATTAATATTAATTCAATTGAAATGCCGTGTATGGTATGTTATAATATAATTTAAACTAATTTAATGAAAATGAAAGGAGAATACCGCAGGCATAAAAGCGCTGTGGAACGGCTTTGATATGGATAACAGAGACGATATTCGTGAAATCAAAGGCTCAAAGCACGATGAAATGAGTGCGAGAGAGCATATTGAAGAAATTTATGCGATGAAAAGAAAAGGCAGAAATAAGCGTTCAGAGGATATTCCCCTTGATGATGTGCTTATTGACTCCATACTTGATTTTGATGATACACCTGCACCTGCTCCCGTAAAAAAGCCTGAGCCTGAGGCGGTTTATGAAGAACCTGAGGAAGTACAGGAAGAGGTTTACGAGGAAGAAACAGCTGAGGAAGAGGCTGAAGAAGAGACCGTTGAAGAAAATACTGAGCCGCAGAGTATTTCTGCACCTGTTGTTTCTTCACAGAAGGGTACGAGAAAAAGCAAGAAGCTGCGTAAAAATCTGGGCGTTGACGACAACCTTACGGTAGTTGACGGAAGCCACGCAACAACAAAGAAAAAACAGCGCAAGCACAACCGCTACAACAACTACGAGTTTATTCAGAAGCGTAATAAAGTCATTGCAACAATACTTGTGGGTGCGGCTGTGGTTTATGTATGCATATTCCTTGGCGTAAGCTCAATTAACAAGGAGTACTATGCCGAAGTATCCGAAAGACTTTCCGCTGAACAGGCAACAAACTCTATCGTAAAATCCGACATCTACTATCTCGATAAGGATATGGACGGAGTTACCGATGATTTTGAAAAGGGAAAGTTCGGTACCGACCCTGAAAATTCCGATACAGACGGTGACGGAATGACGGACGGTGAAGAATATCTTGCAGGTACAGACCCTCTTACAGCGTCTGAAAAAGACCTTGCAAAATCATTTGAACGCAGAATTAAAAATCTTTCCGCTACTCTGACAGTGAAGGGCGTTTCCGAGCAGATAGGCGGCGCTTCAATGCAGGAATACAGCTCTCCTATGAGCAGATACCCGGGCGTTGTAGGCAACCTTTATGAAATTTACGGCGTAAGTTCCAGCTCGCTCCTTGAAATTGCAATAGGCGAAAACGAGCTTTCCGCACTTGATATTGACGCTGCAAACGTGGGCCTTTTCCGCCTTAATCCGACAGAAATGACCGTTACGGAGGTTTCTTCCGCATTTGCCGGCGGAAGCCTGAGAGGTACTATAAATGAGTCGGGTGTTTATTTTGCGGCTGACAAAACGCTGTTTACCATCGACTCCGAGGTGGACGTGCTGTTTGTTATAGACAATTCAGGTTCAATGTATTCACGTGAGCTTGTAACAGGTTCAGAAGAAAACGACCTTGAATTCAAGAGATGCAACCTTTCCGAAAATATCATAGACGCTCTTGATGAAAACGCTCACTACGGTGTTGCAAAGTTTACGGCAAGCTATATGCTTCTTTCAACCATAACCTCTGATAAGAGGCTGGCTAAATCAAGCCTTGACTACATAAGAACAGCTACGGAAAGCTTTAACGGCACTGACTTTGCGGGTGCTGTAATAAAGGCTGCGGAGGAGTTCAAGGACAATGAACGCAGAAGGTTTATGGTGCTTATTACAGACGGCCTGCCTTCACAGGAAAGCTTTGAGGAATATGAGCAGGACGCTATTGACATCTGCGCTGAAAAAAATATTTCCGTAATTTCCATAAGCCTCGGCAAGCATACTGACATTGATTTTCTTTCACGCATTGCGGATGAAACGGACGGTACATTCTACCGTGCTGTAAACGCCGACTCCTTTGACGAAATCGACTCCAAGATAATCGACTTTATCTATAACGACAAGCTTGCAATAAGCACAGAGGAAGGGGATACGATTTCCCTTACTACAATTGCGGATACAGGCTTTGCCGTTGAAGACTGCATAAGGGCGGCAGGCCTTCCTACCAATTACAGCGCGTCGGGAAATCTTGTGGGAAGTGCAATGCTGAACAAGCTTTACTATACAGGCGACCTTCCTCTTATGACGGAATCCTTTGACCTTACAAAGGAAGAGCTGTTCACAACAGGCAAGGCTAATCTTGGTGAACTTGTGATACCGACTCTTGCTTCTTATAACGAGTATCTTTCCAAGGATGAAAAATGGGATTTCGGCTCAGATACATCGGCTCTTATGTATACGGGAGAGGTTTCAAGCTGGCTTGCTTCAAAGGGCTTCAAAACCATGCAGAGTGCATTCAACGGCACTGTAAGCCAGACCGATACGCTCCTTATCCTGAGAAAAATCACCTTCCAGCAGCTTAAAGCGTACAGCACATACGAAAAGGCTATCGTTGACGTAGACAGCCTTCCGCTTAAGGAACAGCAGCTTTTCAATGCTCTTGCCAGATATGAGACCATAGACAGTATGAATCTGTGTTCTTTCGGCTTTGACGGAGATACTGCGTTTGAATATCTTACCGCCGAGCTTAAGAGAGGCGTTCCGTCGGTGCTTGTGTCAGACAACGGCAGAGCGTTCAATGTTGTAAAGATGTCCCGTGACGCTGAAAAGCCTGACGAATACGTGCTTGACGTAATTGATATGAGCAAGCCTGACTCGGTAAAGCATATCTACCTCAAAAAGCACGATATTTACGACGATAACCATTCCGCTATGCAGTTTACTGCAAAATATGACCGTGATAACGTAAATCTTTATATTGTCACAGCTTAAAATTATTCTGACGTATAAATATATATAAAATGTTAAACATAATTAAAGCTGTTGACTTTTGAAGCGAAGTGTGGTATAATAGCTTCAGCTTTTAAGATGATCCCGTGAGGTCGTTAAGGCAGTAAATACCAGGCGTAGAATAAAACGGCACAGCCATAGCTGTAAATGCCCGAAAAAGGCGATTTGCCGTTAATATACCGATATTATTACCTGTCTGCTTGAAAGCTGACAGGTATTTTTTTGCAGAAATTTACGAAAGGTATGTTTGATTTGAAGGAAAAGCTTGAGAAAGCGGTTATTATGGATGAAAATTCCATAAACCGTGCAATCGCCAGAATATCTTACGAAATCATCGAGCGTAACAAGGGTACGGAAAATCTCTGTATAGTGGCTATAATGTCGGGCGGCACAAGCATTGCTTCACGGATAGCCGCTAAGATAAACGAACTGGAAAATGTCCGTCTTGAGGTAGGGGCGCTGGATATTACGTCTTACAGGGATGACGAAAAGCATAATCCCGGCTGTGACAAAACTACCATTGATTTTGATGTGCGCAACAAGAAGGTCGTTCTTGTGGACGATGTTATTTTTACAGGAAGAAGCGCAAGAGCTGCCATTGACGCTGTTATGAAAAGGGGCAGACCCCAGAATATACAGCTTGCGGTGCTTGTTGACAGAGGTCACAGGGAAATCCCTATAAGACCCGATTATGTAGGAAAAAATCTTCCTACCTCCAGAGATGAATCTGTGCAGGTAAGAGTTAAGGAAATACACGGCTGCGATAAGGTCGTTATTCTCGAATAGGAGGTAAAGCGTGAACAGTTTACTGCTTAAAAATGTTTATATCTGTGCAACGGATGACAAAACAAAGGATATACTTATCAAGGACGGTAAAATCGCTGAAATCGGCAATGTTACGGAAAGTGCCGACAAGGTTATCGACGGTATGGGCAGGCTTACTGTAATGCCGCCGCTGTTTGATATGCACGTTCATTTCAGAGACCCCGGCTTTACACATAAAGAGGATGTGCTGACAGGCTGTGCGTCGGCTCTGGCAGGAGGCGTTACGGGCGTTGTTTGTATGCCTAACACAAATCCTCCCATCGACAGCAGGAGCACCGTTGAATACATCCTTAAAAAAGCAGAAGGCACCGGCGTTGATGTTTATCCTGCTGCCTGCATAACAAAGGGTATGAAGGGCGGAGAGCTTTACGACCACGCCGCAACGGGTGTAAGAATCATCTCCGATGACGGCAGACCTGTTGAAAATGCTGAACTGCTCCGTCAGGCTATGCTTGAAACAAACAAGAACGGTATTCTCATAGCTTCTCACTGTGAGGACCTTAACATTATAAACGGCGGCATCATAAATAACGGTGCTGTCTCGGAAGAACTTGGAGTGAAGGGAATGGACCGTTCCTCCGAGGACAGCATTACCGCAAGAGAAATCGCTCTTGCAATGTCTGCCGACGCAAGAATTCACATCTGCCACGTTTCCACAAGAGGAAGCCTTGACTTTATCAGAGAGGCGAAGGCAAGGGGCGTTAAGGTGACCTGCGAGACCTGTCCGCACTATTTTATCTACACGGATGAAAAGGTGCGTTCAAAGGACGCTGATTACAGAATGAACCCTCCTCTGCGTACAGAGGACGACAGAAAGGCTGTTGAAGAAGCTGTTCTGGATGGTACGATTGATTGTATCGTAACAGACCACGCTCCGCATACTGCTGAAGAAAAAGCTGATTTTTACAAGGCACCGAACGGTGTTGTGGGACTTGAAACTTCACTTGCTGCAATGCTTACCCATTTTTATCATACAGGAAAAATGAGCCTTGAACGTATAGCTGAGCTTATGGCGGCTGAACCGAGAAAGTTACTCGGTCTGAAGGTTCCCGAAATAAGAGAGGGTGTAACGGCAAACTTTATTGCTGTTGATCTGAACAAGGAGTGGACGGTTGAGCCTGAAAAGCTTCATTCCAAGTCACACAATACAGTTTTCAAGGGCGAAAAGTTCAAGGGGAAGAACGTGCTTACCGTATCGGACGGCATAGTTCGTTTTGAGGATTTAAGCTGACATAATCGGAGGGCATAATGAGAATAAAATACCGTGCGGAAAGTATGGGAATTGCAAAGGTATGCATAGTTATCGGAGCTGTGTTTGTGCTGATTTTCCCTTTTGATATGATTTTCAATGACTTTAACCTTGCGGGCGGATACGCATTTTTCGGTATGGTGATTGCTTTTATGGGAGTTATCATATGGTTTGTGAAAAAGTCCGTGGATGAGTTCAGGTCAGAACGTGAATATATCGTAAACAACGGTTATGAATGTAAGGGCGAGGTCGTTGATTACATCAGAAAAAGGCACGGCGACCACCACTGTACAGTGCTGAGGATAAAGTATTACAGCAGAATTCTTGAAAGAGAAATCACTTTTGATACTCCTGCACTGGATGTGTCCCTTGAAAAAAAGGAAGGCGTGTACTGCACGGTTTACGAAACCGAAGCAACCGAGAGAAAAAAGAAATCTCTCGAACAGGTAAGAAGCGCATTCGGATTAAGCGGCAGGCTGGAAGGCTCCGACCCGAATTTTGAGCCTGATGAAATCTCATATATGGCGGATCACCTGGAAAATGCCGAGAAATACAAGGCTAAACCTGCTGAAATCATTTTTGTTGCCGTATTTCTGCTGCTGTTTGCGGCGGCCGCAATATGGATATTAAAGGATAACGGTATTATAAAATAAGTTAAATATTTAAAATTATATAAGGAGTGGTAGCAATGTCATTAGACAGAATGATTGCAAAGATTATTGAAACAGGCAACCCTACGGTTGCGGGTCTTGACCCTAAGCTGGACTTTGTTCCTGAGTTTATCAAGGAAAAGGCTTTTGCCGAAGAGGGTAAGAATTTAAAGGGTGCCGCAAAGGCGATCCTTGAATTCAACAAGGCTATCATTGATGAGATCTACGACCTGGTTCCTGCTGTAAAGCCTCAGGCGGCTTATTACGAAATGTACGGCTACCACGGCGTTAAGGCACTTTACGACACAATTGAATACGCTAAGAGCAAGGGGATGTTCGTTATCGTTGACGGTAAGAGAAACGACATCGGCGCTACAATGGAAGCTTACACAAATGCTTATCTCGGCAGCGTTGAAATCGACGGTCAGTCCTTCGAAGGCTTCGGCGCAGACGCTCTTACAGTAAACGGCTATCTGGGAACAGACGGTATCGCTCCTCTTACTGCGGCTTGCAATAAGAATGACAAGGGTATCTTTGTTCTTGTTAAGACTTCAAACAAGTCCTCAGGCGAACTTCAGGACAAGCTTCTTGAAGAAGGCGGCACAATTTACAACGCTATGGGCGATATGTGCGAACAGTGGGGCGCTGATTCAATCGGCAAGTACGGTTATTCCGCAGTAGGCGCTGTTGTAGGTGCAACATATCCTGAACAGCTTGCTGAAATGAGAGCAAAGCTTCCTCACACATTCTTCCTCGTTCCCGGCTACGGCGCTCAGGGCGGTGGTGCAGAAGGCGTTGCAAAGGCTTTTGATGAAAAGGGTCTCGGTGCAATCGTAAACTCTTCAAGAGCAATTATGTGCGCTTACAAGACAGAGGGCTGCGATGAAAAGGACTTTGCAAAGGCTGCAAGACGTGAGGTTATCCGTATGAGAGATGACATCACAGCTTACGTTCCAGCACTCAAGAAGTAATTTTAAAGTATACAACACTTTAATATATAGGAGGAAAAACAATGTCTTTATTTAATCTTGGAGACAAGGCTTACCTTATGCTTGCAAACGGCAGAATTTTCGAGGGCTACTCTTTCGGTGCAAAGGGTACTGCTTACGGCGAGGTCGTTTTCTCAACAAGTATGACGGGTTACGAAGAAGCACTCTCCGACCCAAGCAACTACGGACAGATCCTTACACAGACCTTTCCGCTTATCGGCAACTACGGTGTAAATGACGAGGACTACGAATCCTCAAAGCTCCACGCAAGCGGCTATGTTGTAAGAGAATGGTGCAGCGCCCCCTCCAATTTCAGATGTCAGGGTGATATTGACGCTTTCCTTAAAAAGCACAATGTTGTTGGTATCCACACAATCGATACCCGTGCGCTTACAAGGCTTATCCGTGAAGAGGGCGCAATGAACGGCGTTATCACAACTGAGAACGTTTATGAAAAGAAGGACGAGCTTCTTAAGAAGGTACAGGAGTTCAGAATTGAAAATGCAATCAAGGCTGTTACCTGCGAAAAGGCAGAGAAGTTTGAAGCTGAAAACGCTCAGTATGATGTTGTGATTTACGACCTTGGCTGCAAGAACAGCTTCCGTGACGCTTTCCTTAAGAAGGGCTGCAATGTTACAGTTGTTCCCGCAGGCACTTCCGCTGACGAAGTTATGGCACTCAGTCCTGACGGCGTGGTTATTTCCAACGGTGCAGGCAATCCTGAGGAAAATGCGGAGGTCATTGCTGAAATAAAGAAGCTTTCCGAAAAGAAGGTTCCTATGTTTGCTCTCGGTCTCGGTCATCAGATGACAGCTCTTGCGGCAGGCGGAAAGACCGCTAAGCTCAAGTACGGTCACAGAGGCGCAAACCAGCCTGTTCTTGATGTAAAATACGGCAATACCTACGTTACAGCACAGAACACAGGCTATACAATCGTAAACGACAGCATCACAGCTGATATGGGTGAAATCACTCACAGAAACGCAAACGAAGGAAACTGCGAGGGTATCCGCTACAAGAATTTCCCTTGTATCACAGTACAGTTCCCGCCTGAATTCTGCGGCGGACCAAAGGTTACCGCTTACATCTTTGAAGAATTCGCAGAGCTTATGAAAGCATACAAGGAGGTAAAGTAAAATGCCGCTTCGCAATGATATAAAAAAGGTACTGGTAATCGGCTCAGGTCCTATCGTAATCGGACAGGCTGCCGAATTTGACTACGCAGGCACACAGGCTTGCCGTGCGCTTAAGCAGGAAGGTCTTGAAGTTGTTCTTATCAACTCAAACCCTGCTACAATCATGACAGACAAGGCTATGGCGGATAAGGTTTATATCGAGCCTCTTACCCTTGATGTTGTAAAGAAGATCATCGAAATTGAAAAGCCTGACAGCGTTCTTTCAACTCTCGGCGGTCAGACAGGTCTTACACTTTCAATGCAGCTTGCAAAGGAAGGCTTCCTTGACAAGCACGGCGTTAAGCTTCTCGGTGCTGACCCTGAAACCATCGACAAGGCTGAAGACAGACAGTCCTTCAAGGACGCTATGGAAAAGATCGGCGAGCCTTGTATTCCTTCAAAGGTTGTTGAAACACTTGAAGACGCTGTTGATTTTGCAAACAATGAGATCGGCTATCCTGTAATCGTTCGTCCTGCATTTACTCTCGGCGGCACAGGCGGCGGTATTGCTTATGATGAAGCTGAGCTCCGTGATATTGCAACAAACGGTCTCCGTCTTTCACCTATCACACAGGTTCTTATTGAAAAGTGCATAAGCGGATGGAAGGAAATTGAATTTGAAGTTATCCGCGACAGAAAGGGCAACGCTATCACAGTATGCTCAATGGAAAACTTTGACCCTGTCGGCGTTCACACAGGCGACAGTATCGTAGTTGCTCCTGCTGTAACACTTACCGACAAGGAATACTCCATGCTGAGAAATGCTGCACTCAACATCGTTAACGAGCTTAAGGTAGAGGGCGGCTGTAACTGTCAGTTTGCGCTCAATCCTAAGTCCTTTGAATATGCTGTAATCGAAGTAAACCCACGAGTTTCCCGTTCATCTGCCCTTGCTTCAAAGGCTACGGGTTATCCTATCGCAAAGGTTGCTTCAAAGATCGCTATCGGCTACACTCTCGACGAAATCGTAAATGCTGTAACAGGCAACACATACGCTTGCTTCGAGCCTTCCGTTGACTATCTTGTAGTAAAATTCCCTAAGTGGGCATTCGATAAATTTGTTTACGCAAAGAGAACTCTCGGTACACAGATGATGGCAACAGGTGAAGTAATGTCCATCGGTACTTCCTTTGAACACGCTATCATGAAGGCTGTACGTTCAATTGAACTTGGCCTTGACACAATGAACCTCAAGAAGCTCAAGGACCTCCCTGATGAAGAAATCAGAAGCCGTCTTTACAACGTAGACGATGAACGTGCATTCGTTGTGTTTGAAGCTTTAAAGAGAGGCATTTCCGTTGAAGAAATCAACGACATCACAAAGATCGACTGCTGGTTTATTTCCAAGCTTAAAAATCTTGTTGACCTTGAAGCTTGGCTTGCTGACGGTGAGCTTACAGAAGAAAAGTACGACATTGCAAAGAGATACGGCTATCTCGACAGCACCATCGAACGCATCAGCGGCAAGAAGTGTCCTAAGCACAAGAGCGCTGTGTTTAAGATGGTTGATACCTGTGCAGGCGAATTCAAGGCTGAAACACCTTACTTCTACTCAACATTTGATGAAGAGAACGAAGCCAAGGAATTCCTTGAAAAGAAGAACACAGGCAAGAAAAAGATCATCGTTTTCGGTTCAGGTCCTATCAGAATCGGTCAGGGTATCGAATTCGACTACTGCTCCGTACACTGCGTATGGGCGCTTAAGGAAATGGGCTATGAAGCAGTTATCTGCAACAACAACCCTGAAACAGTTTCCACAGACTTCGACACAGGCGACAGACTCTACTTCGATCCGCTTACAAAGGAAGACGTTGCATCCATCCTTGAAACTGAAAAGCCTGACGGCGTAGTTGTTCAGTTCGGCGGTCAGACAGCTATCAAGCTTACAAGACACCTTGCTGATCTGGGTGCAAACATCCTCGGTACATCTCCTGACAGCATCGACGCTGCAGAAGACAGAGAGCGTTTTGATGAGCTTCTTAATAAGTGCGGAATTCCACGTCCTGCAGGTCACACAGTAATGAACGAGGAAGAAGCTCTCAAGGCTGCACAGGAGCTTGGCTATCCTGTTCTTATGCGTCCTTCCTACGTTCTCGGCGGTCAGAATATGATCATTGCTCATTCCGACCAGGACATCGTTGAATATATGGAGATCATCTCCAGAGGCGGACTTGAAAATCCTGTACTCATCGACAAATATATGATGGGTAAGGAAGTTGAAGTTGACGCAATCTGCGACGGTACAGACTATCTTATTCCGGGTATTATGGAACACGTTGAGCGTGCAGGTATCCACTCAGGCGACTCAATTTCCGTTTACCCTGCAATGACCCTTACAAAGAAGATCCGTGAAACCATCATCGAATATACAAAGCGTCTTGCTCTTGAGCTTAAGGTTATCGGTCTTGTAAACATCCAGTACGTTGTTTACGACAATGAAGTTTACGTTATCGAAGTAAACCCACGTTCTTCAAGAACAGTACCTTACATTTCAAAGGTAACAGGCGTTCCTATGGTTGACATCGCAACAAAGATAATGTTCGGTGAAACACTCAAACAGCAGGGCTACGAAAGCGGTCTTTACAAGGAAGCGGATTATATTGCTGTAAAGGTACCTGTATTCAGCTTTGCAAAGCTCCACGACGTTGATACTGCCCTTGGCCCTGAAATGAAGTCCACAGGCGAAACCCTCGGTATCGCAAAGACATTCGAGGACGCAGTTTATAAGGGACTCATCGGCGCAGGCTACGACCTTAAGACAAAGAAGGGCGGCGGCGTTCTTATCACAGTAAGAGATACCGACAAGCAGGAAATTCTCTATGTTGCTGAAAAGTTCGAGCGTCTCGGCTTCACAATCTACGCTACAAGCGGTACAGCTTCTATCTTAAACAAGAATATGATCGCTGCAAACGTTGTACGCCGTGTATCCGAAGCAGAGCCAAACGTTATGACTCTTCTTGACGAGGGTAAGATCGACTACGTTATCTCCACATCCTCAAAGGGCAGACTCCCTGCTCTTGACAGCGTAAAGATCCGCCGTAAGACAGTTGAACGTTCAATCTGCTGCCTTACAGCAATCGACACAGCAAACGCTGTTGCCGATATTCTTGCAATGGGCAAGGACATCGACGATATTGATATGATCGACGTTACAAAAATATAAACATTAAACTCTTAAACAACCTCGGGACGTGATAATAAAAACTATTGCGTCCCGTTGCTTTTAATACCAGAGGTGTTTTATGACAGAACTGAAAAAGGAAAGAATGTGCAGGGTGTTTATACAGCTTATGTTTGCGGTGTATTTTTTCGCACTGATAAGATTTACACTGTTTAAATATGCACCGCTGGATGATCTGGGCAGAGCATTTTTTCTTAAAGAACGTCAGATAAGTATGATACCCTTTAAAGCGGCGATAGATATTATAAAGAATATGTCGCCTGTGAGGGTGGTTGAAAATTTAGCGGGAAACGTGCTGCTGTTTATGCCGTTCGGATTGATGTTTCCGCTGGTGACTAAATTTGAGGGTGAAACCACCATTTACGGTATGCTTTTAAGTTTATTTATCGAGGCGGCACAGTTTGCCTTCGGAATGGGCTTTACCGATATTGACGACCTTATCTTAAACACCCTCGGCGCATTTTTAGGGTACAAGATTTACCGTATAATAAACCGTATTTTCAAGGAAAGAGCAAATATGCTGCTGGTTATGGCGGTTGTGCTGGGAATAGGGTGTACGGGTGCGGTTTTCGTGCTTTATTATACGGGCTACTTAATAAACGGATTTCCGAATGTAACCATTTGAAAGGATAACTGAAATGAAATACACACAGGGAAAATATGCCGTAATTTCCAAGACAGCGATAGCTAAGGAAATTTACGATATGACGATTTTATGTCCCGATGTTGCGGCAATCGCACAGGCAGGACAGTTTATTAACATAAAGGCTGAGGGCTTTATGCTCCGCAGACCTATTTCAATTGCAGGTATTGACAAGAACAAGGGTACTCTCCGCATCATTTTCGAGGTAAGAGGAAACGGTACAAAGGAGCTTTCACAGATCCCTGAGGGCGGTCTTATTGACATCGTTGCACCTCTCGGCGGCAGAGGCTTTGACCTTGACGCAGGCAAGAAGGCTGTTATCGTAGGCGGCGGTATCGGCAACCCTCCTATGCTTCCTATCGCTGAGCATTTCGGCAAAAACGGTACTGTAATCAGCGGTTTCAGAAATGCTTCCGCTGTAATTTTACAGCAGGATTTTGCTTCAACAGGCGCTGAAACAATTCTCTGCACAGACGACGGCTCAGCAGGCAGAAAGGGCTTTGTTACAGACGCCTTAAAGGAAGTTATTGAAGCAAAGAAGCCTGATGTTATTTATGCATGCGGTCCTAATGTAATGCTCCGCAGAATAGTTGAGATAGCAAAGGAAAACGGAATAAAGTGTCAGGTGTCCCTTGAAGAAAGAATGGGCTGCGGCATAGGTGCGTGCCTTGTATGTGCGTGCAGAACTATCCGTGACGGCGAGGAATTTTATTCTCACGTCTGCAAGGACGGTCCCGTATTCAATGCAGAGGAGGTAATTTTCGATGAATAAGTTAGCTGTGAATTTTGCAGGTGTAGACTTTAAAAATCCGCTTATCCCGGCATCGGGTACATTCGGCTACGGCAGAGAATACGAGGAATTCTATCCTCTTTCAACTCTCGGCGGTATCTCCGTAAAGGGCACTACCGAAAAGCTCCGTACAGGCAATCTTCCTCCGAGAATTGCTGAAACCCCCGCAGGTATGCTTAACAGCGTAGGTCTTCAGAATCCGGGTATCGACCATTTTATCGCAAACGACCTCCCTTACCTTAAAACAAAGGATACGGTCATCATTGCAAATATGGCAGGCTCCACGGCAGAGGGCTACCGTGAGGTTGCTGAAAAGCTTGACGCAACAGATGTTGATATGATCGAAGTAAACATTTCCTGTCCTAACGTAAAGGCAGGCGGCGCTGCATTCGGCGTAAGCTGTGAGGGTGCTGCTTCAATCACAAAAATCGTCAGAGCCGCTACAAAGAAGCCTATTATGATAAAGCTTTCACCTAACGTAACAAACATTGCTGAAATTGCAAAGGCAGTTGAAGCAGAGGGTGCTGACGCTGTTTCACTTATAAACACCCTCCTTGGTATGCGTATTGATATAAAATCACGCCGTCCTATCCTTCATAATAACGTAGGCGGTCTTTCAGGTCCTGCAATTTTCCCTGTTGCCGTAAGAATGGTATGGCAGGTTGCAAATGCCGTAAACATTCCCGTATGCGGAATGGGTGGTATTTCCACGTGGGAGGACGTTGTTGAAATGATGATGGCAGGTGCTTCAACAGTACAGATAGGCGCTGCTTTATTCCAGAATCCAATGGCTCCCGTTGAGATAATCGAGGGACTCAACAGATACGTTGAGGAAAATCACCTTGACAATCTCCAGGACATCGTAGGCGCTGTAAAGCCCTGGTAAAAGAAAGGACAGCTGTTGTTTATGAAAGAAATAATTCTTCTTAAAGAAGGCGAAATTGCCCTCAAGGGTCTTAACAGAAGAACCTTTGAGGATGCTATGATCAAAAATATACGCCGCCGTTTAAAGCCCTTCGGAAAGTTTTCCTTTGAGCGTTCACAGTCCACGGTTGTAATACGTCCTCTTGACGATGACATCGACCTTGACGCAGTTGAGGATTACGTGTCCAAAATTTTCGGTATTGCCGCATACTGCCGTGCTGCCGTGGTAAAAAAGGATTTTGAAACAATATGCGAGCAGACCCTTTCCTATATCGGCGAGGAGCTTTCTCTTGCAAGAACATTCAAGGTGAACGCAAAGCGTGCGGATAAGCATTTCCCTATGAAATCACCTGAGATATGTGCTGAGCTGGGCGGAAAGATACTTGAAGCCTATCCGCACCTTACAGTTGATGTAAAGAACCCTGATATTACGGTTACGGTTGAAGTCCGTCAGGACTCCGCTTATGTACATTCGGGCAATAAAAAGGGTGCAGGCGGTATCCCCGTAGGAACTTCCGGACAGGCTATGCTGCTGCTTTCGGGCGGTATCGACAGCCCTGTTGCGGCATATATGATGGCAAAGCGAGGACTAAAGCTTTCCGCTATTCATTATGTTTCACCTCCTTACACATCTGACCGTGCACGTCAGAAGGTAGAGCGTCTTTGTGAAAAGCTTACCCCCTGGTGCGGAGATATGGCGTTTTACTGTGTACCGTTCACAGAGCTGCAGGAAAAGCTTCGTGACAACTGCCCTGAGGAACTTTTTACAATAATAATGCGCCGTCTTATGATGGAAATTGCACAGCGTATTGCTGAAAGAGAGGGTATGCAGGCTCTTATCACAGGTGAAAGCGTAGGTCAGGTTGCAAGCCAGACTATGGGAGCTATCGTATGTACGGACGCTGCCTGCAGAATGCCTGTTTTCCGTCCCGTTATCGGTATGGATAAAACGGAGATCATTGAAATTGCAAGAAAGATAGATACCTTTGACATTTCAATCGAGCCTTACGAGGACTGCTGTACGGTATTCACACCGAAGCACCCTAAGACAAGACCTGTCCTTGCTGAGGTCGAAGCTGCACAGAACGGTTTTGATTTCGAGCCGCTTATTGCGTGGGCGGTAGAAAATACCGAGCTCAAAATAATCAGATATTCCGACATCTGCGGTTAAGGCAACACCGCACAAAGCCCACATGACAGCTTTGCACGAAATCTGCTTGCATATTTCCCGTCATCTTACACAGAAATTTTTTGACATACGACAGTATGCCTGCGAAATTTCTATGCCATCTGACAAAAAATCTGACTTCGCATCTTTCGCACAAGCTCTGTGTGGTATTACCTTAAAAAAATTATCAGCGGTACAGCCTGATTTTGCTGTGCCGCTGTATTTTTTGTAAAAATAAAAATAATCCTTGCAATTTAAGACATAATGTGATATAATTAATCTGTTATTGTGAGAAATTATGTACCCGAGGCGTAAGCTTTACGGGACTAAAGGCTTTTGGCCTTAATAAAGAAAGGTGATTTAATTATGAATTTTCCAATTATGACACCCAAATTTTTTCTTGATGTAGTAGATCTTACAAAGCCTGCAAGCGAATATGCAGACTATGTTGACATTGTTGTTTCACCCTCTGCGGTTGAATATGTTGCTCACCTGAGCAATCCTGCTGTTGTAAGAAGACTTATGGCAGTTGAAGGTCCTATCGAATACCATATGACAAAAATTCCCGAAAAGGAAAGCGAGTCATTTATTGCACAGAGCCAGAATTTTATTTCAAGCAATCCCAATGCCGTATATTACTGGCAGCTCCGTACACTTATGATGAGCATTCTCCAGAATAAGAATGTTTCCTTTGAAAAGCGTATGCTTCTCCTTAACTACGGTATCAAGACAATCCAGTCAATGATAGATAATCATCAGCCTAACCTTATTCCTCAGTTTGTTGCTGAGTTTACAAAGCTTGATGATTATGAAAAGATCCTTGAATACTTCAAGGGCGTATCACCAAACTTCGGCTACGCACTTGCAGACGGTATCTCACTTATCAAGTCCGTTGCAAAGACTTCCACTGAGTACAAGGGTGTTGTAAAGAGAATTTACAAGAACCTCGGCGTAAGCGGTCCTGAAACTCTCGGTATGACAGATATGAAGAAATATCTTGAAATGAGAAGGGATTTCTCAGAAAAGTTTATGGCAGAACATTCTACATGGGTAGAGAATATTATGGTAAACTACGTATGGGCATATTCCATTCCTTACGCAGAAAGCAACCGTATCAATCTCTGGGAAAACTATGTGTTCTTCTGTGCACTTTACAATGCTGTCAAGATCCTCATCACCTGCTACAAGCCTGCTGACGAGGAAGAATTCATCAAGCTCATCTCTTCCTTTGACGGTGCTCTCAGACAGTCCGGCAAGGCAATCACATGGAAGGTAGTAGCTGCAATGAAGAATGCGGGACAGGCAAACAACGGCGATATGGCTGTACTCACTATCAGCTGAGTTTATTTATAAACTGTACGGGCGGACAGAGGCGGTTTAACCACGACTGCCCTTGTTCGCTTGTTTAATTTGAATTATTTATTTTAAAATATCGGAGGTTTTTGTTTTGGAAAACAAGAAGGGCAACCCTGAATTCTACAAGAAGAAAATTTCGAGAGACAACCGTCCCGAATTCCCTAAGCGTGCCGTTATTACAGGCGGTATGCCTTACGGTAACAAGCAGCTTCATTTCGGCCATGTAGGCGGCGTGTTTGTTTTTGCCGACGTTTACGCGCGTTTTCTCCGTGACCGTATCGGCAATGATAATGTAATCTTTGTTTCAGGTACCGACTGCTACGGTTCTCCTATTGCCGAAAGCTACCGTAAGCTTCACGAGGAACAGGGCTATGAGGGCACAATTCAGGATTTTGTACGCTCCAACCACGAAAGCCAGAAGGATACTCTTGAAAAGTACAATATCAGCCTTAACCTTTTCGGTGCTTCGGGACTGGGAAGAACAGCTGAGATCCACAATATGGTTTCCGAGCAGGTTATCCGCCGCCTTTACGAGAACGGCTATCTTGAAAAAATCGCAACCGCACAGTTCTACGATGAAAAGGTAGGCACATTCCTTAACGGACGTCAGGTAGTAGGCAAATGTCCTGTACAGGGCTGTCAGTCAGAAAAGGGATATGCGGATGAATGTGATCTGGGTCACCAGTATATGCCTGTCAACCTTATCAATCCCAAGAGTACTCTTACGGGCGAAACACCTGTTATGAAGGACGTTACAAACTGGTATTTCAAGCTTACCGACCAGTACGCTCTCCTTAATGAATTTGTTGATATTCTTAAACAGCAGGATAACGTGCGTCAGGTTGTAACAAAGACTATCGGTGAATTTCTTGAACCTCCCGTTATTTACATTATGAACGACTATATGGAGGATTATCTTTCAATCAAGGATAAAATGCCTGCTCACGAGCTTATCGAAGAGCCTAAGAAGACTTCCTTTACAATTAAATTTGCAACACTTAATGACAGAGATACAGCTTGTCCGTTCCTTACTGAAAAGGGCATCCGTTTCCGTACAGGCAAGACTCTCGTACCTTTCAGACTTACAGGCAACATTGAATGGGGTGTTCCCGCACCTGTGCTTGAAGGTGAAGACCCTCTGACAGTATGGGTATGGCCTGAATCACTCTGGGCGCCTATCTCATTTACCGTTGCATACCTTGAATCAATCGGCGCTGAAAAGGGCAAGTGGAAGGATTTCTGGTGCTCAAAGGACGCTAAGATATATCAGTTTATCGGTCAGGACAATATTTACTTCTACGGTATCGCACAGCCTGCAATGTTCTGCGCTCTTCAGGGCAAGGAAAACATTACGGCAGATGTTCCTGAGGGTGAAGTTCAGATGTCCACTCTCGTTGCAAACCACCACATCCTGTTCCTTGACAAGAAGGCTTCCAGCAGCGGCAATGTAAAACCGCCTATGGCAGCAGAGCTGCTTGATTATTATACAGCAGAACAGCTCCGTATGCACTTCCTCAGCCTTGGTCTTGGTATGAGAAGTGTAAGCTTCCAGCCAAAGCCTCTTAATCCGCTTGCTAAGCCTGAGGACAGCGATCCCGTTACAAAGGAAGGCTTCCTCCTTTCAAACGTATTCAACAGAATTATCCGTACCTGCTTCTACGACGCTCAGAAGTACCTTGACGGCAAGATGCCGATTGGCGAGGTTGAGCCTGAAATTCTTGCGGAATGTGAAAAGGCTGTGCTTGAATACGAGCGCTTTATGTATAAATATGAATTCCATCAGGTAACATATGTGCTTGACTCCCTCATCAGAAAGGCAAGCAAGTATATGGCTAAGAATAAGGCTGACGCTGACAAGGCAGACGATAACGAGCTCCGCCGCAAGTGGATGAGAAACGTGTTCCATATGATTAAAACTGCGGCAGTTCTCCTTCATCCGATTGCTCCTGTGGGAACAGCAATGGTTCAGGAGTATATGCAGCTTGACGACAGCCTGTGGTCCTGGGATACAATTTTCGATACCTTTGAAACAACTCTCAAGGGTGAAACAGACCACCAGCTCAAGTTCCTTGAACCAAGAGTGGACTTCTTCACAAGACACGAAAGCCAGTTCAAGACAGAAGAAAAGTAAAATAACATTACAAAGGACGGGTTGTTTGATCCGTCCTTTGCTGTATAAGGAGATTATTATGGAAAATAATGAGAGGATGCTTAAACAGCTTGAATTTCTGCTTGAGCTTGATAAGCTTAAAAATCTTTACCGTCAGACCTATATTTACCGTGACGACCTGCCGACAGGCTCTGCTGAGTTTGAGGGGAATTTTAAAGAGAGAAAGCCTCTGCCAAGAAAGGAAAATGACGCAGAGCACTCATTTTCTCTTGCAATTGCGGCGGTTGTTCTGGCAGAATACTCCAATGAGCCTGTCGATGTGCTTAAGGTGATGAAGATGGTGCTTGTTCACGATGCGGTTGAAATTGATGCAGGGGACACTTACTGTTATGATGAGGAAGGTGCAAAAACCAAGCGTCAGCGTGAGCTTAAGGCGGCAGACAGGATTTTCGGACTGCTCCCTGACGACCAGCAGGCGGAGTACCGCAGTCTTTGGGACGAGTTTGAGGAATGCGTGACTCCCGAAGCAAAGTTTGCACACTCAATGGACAGAATTCAGCCGCTTCTGCTTAATTACACCAGAGAAGGTATATCGTGGAAGGAACACGGCGTTCACTTTGAACAGGTTGAGAAACGCTGTTCAAAAATCAAGGACGGTTCCGATGATTTGTGGGACCATTTTCATAATTTGCTTGAAAATGCAAAAAACAGAGGTATACTTCCAGAATAGTTAATAAAATATTTATTTAGGTGTCGTTACGATTAATAAAAATTAAGGTATTGTAAATAATACAAAAAATTCGTAAAAGTACTGGATTTTTTGTTTATCTTGTGATACAATTACAATAATATATAAATAGAGTATTCTATTGTAAAATATAGGTAAGGGTGGTAATGTTTATGACAAGAATAGGTCGTTCACTTATTTTGATTGTAACGGTTTTAATTCTGATTACAGCGGCTGCGATCGTATTTGTCAGTGCTTCTCAGTTCAACAGCATGAACGAGAATAGCCTTTCAGAGCGTGCCAAGGTAGGTGCAGACCTTCTTCACAGCGAAATTGATGACCTTTGTGAGGAAGCAAATGTACTCAATTATGACTTCGTTGAAAATGATGACGGCTTCACAAACGCCATTGCTCAGAAGAAGCCCAAGAAGATCGAAGCAAGTTACACACAGGCAAGCAAGTCTGAGGCTATTTTCGGCGTGTTCTATTCTTCTGACGGTACCGAAATATGGAAGAGCGAAAATATGAAAGCTACCATTGATTACAGCAAGTATCTTGACGCTGAGTTCAGGGGCTACATTTACGATGAATCTTCCATATACTATATCGATGCTGTACCTGTACTTAATATGCTTAAGGAAACCGTGGGTGTTTCTGTAATAGGCGTTGATTTTGCGGATACAAATTACGTTGATAATATCAAGTCCGTTATTAATGCTGAGGTTACGGTATTCCTTGGGGATACCCGCTATTCTTCGACGGTTGTTGATGATGAAGGTCAGAGAGCAGTCGGTACACAGATGAGCGACAAGGTAAGAGCTACTGTACTGGATAATCAGGAAATTTATGAAGGCAGAGCTGATATTCTCGGTCATTCACATTTCTGCTGCTATGAGCCCTGGTATGACCAGGACGGCAACCTTATGGGTGCTGTATTCAGCGGTATTGCCGCAACGGAAAGCGATGCGCTTGTTACAAGATGCTGTATTATTGCAGTAATCTGCGGTGTTGTGGTAAGTATAATTGCAATTGCTCTTATGGCGGTTATCGTCACAAGATATATTGCAGTTCCTGTTAATGCAACAAAGGGACTTGCCGAAGAAATGGCAAACGGTAACCTTGATGTTCCTGACTTTACACAGAAATTTCCGAATAACGAAGTGGGTGACCTTGCCCTTATCCTTGAAAATACCAAGCATAGACTTTCAATGTACGTCCGTGATATGAACGATGTTATGGCTGCTATGGCTGACGGTGATTTTACATATCCTCCACAGGTTGAATATGCAGGCAACTTTGCGGCAATCAACACAGCTATGCTTACAATCCAGAGCCAGATAGGTGAGGTCGTTGAAAATCTTAACGTTTCAGCTTCTGAAGTAAACTCCGGTGCAGTTCAGATTTCAAACGGCTCACAGCTTCTTGCTGACGGTACAACAAGACAGGCTGCGGCTATTGAAGAGCTTTCCGCAACTATCAATGATATTTCCGAAAAGATCGAAGCTACTGCCGCTAATGCTGAGGATGCAAATAATTTTGCAGCTGAAACAAAGAATAAGGTTCACGATCAGGCTGAAGATATGGTCAAGATGCGTGAAGCTATGGCAGACATCAAGGAAAAATCAGACCGTGTTGAAAAAATCGTCAAGACTATCGAAGATATTGCTTTCCAGACCAATATTCTCGCTCTCAATGCTGCTGTTGAAGCTGCAAGAGCAGGTGCGGCAGGTAAGGGCTTTGCAGTTGTAGCTGACGAAGTAAGAAATCTTGCTACAAAGAGTGACGAAGCTACAAAGCAGACAGCCGCTATCATCAGAGAGACTATTGAAGCAATCGAAAACGGAAGCACTATCGTAGATGAAACTGAAAGATCAATGGCTGAGGTTGTTGTCAACACAGACAAGACCAACGAGCTTATTGACAGGATTTCCGAAGCTTCACAGGACCAGGCTGAAGCTATCCGTCAGATTACAGACGGTATTGCTCAGGTTTCAGAGGTTGTACAGCAGAATTCCGCAACAGCAGAAGAAAGTGCCGCATCAAGCGAAGAGCTCAGCGGTCAGGCTGCTATCCTTATGGAACAGGTTGCAAAGTTCAAGGTTTAAATGTTTTAAAGCATAAACGCTTTGGTTGAAGAATAAAAATGGTATAAGCCGTCCCGATCAATTCGGGGCGGTTTTGTTTTGCAAGGTTGTTTATTTTGCATAGCAAACTTTGCATTATCTGACAAGTTTACTGTGCAAAACGGAGTTTTGACAAGCAAACTTTGCAAAAAATATTGACAAGTGTACTTGGCGGCGCTATACTGAAGATGTCAAGAAAACTTGGCGGGATATTCAATTGAAATTTACATTGATAAACAAAAAGTACGGAGGAAAAGATTATGACAAAGGAAGAAATTTTAGCAAAAAGCAGACAGGAAAACAAGGATAAGGACTTATATGAACTTGAGATTGACAAGAAGGCTGAATTTGTAGGTGCAATAACAGCGTTTTCCATATGTCTTGTACTTTTTGCTTCGGAAATTTTTATATGTGGAAAGACAAATTTTGGTTTGTGGGGGATGATATGTTCTCTTAATGCTGGCTCGTACATATACAAAGGTATAAAACTGAAAAAGACATCAGTTCTTGTGTGCGGAATTATATGCAGCATTTCAGCGTTATTGATGGTAGGATACACAATTTACAAGTTTTTTGCGGTAAGCACAATTTTATAAGCGAGGTAACATATGGAAGACAGCTTAATTTTAAAAAACCGTCTCAAGGAAGTACGTACAGAGCAGAAAATTTCCCAGGCGGAGCTTGCAAAAATGGTGGGTGTGTCACGAAACACCATAAGCTCCATAGAAACGGGGCAGTTCAGCCCGACGGCAAAGCTTGCGCTTATCCTGTGCATTGCGCTGGAAAAAAAATTCGAGGATCTCTTTTACTTTGATGATTAAATCTTAAATGGTATCGTTTCGGCGGTGCCGTTTATTTAATTTTCATTAAAAGTTATAACTTTCCTCTTTTCAAGGCAGAATATTTATGCTATAATATTATTTTGGATGATTATTTCATTGAAAGGAGACAGTTTATGTTATTACTTGAAGAATTAAAGGTTGAGCTTGAGGGCTGCCGTAAGGATATGAAAGAGCTGTACAATATTCTGAATATTGACAAGCTTAAAGCTGAAACAGAGGAGCTTCAGGCTGAATCAGGCAAGGATGGTTTCTGGGACGACCTGGAAAATTCTCAGAAGGTTATGCAGAAAATCAAGCGTAACGAAGCTACCGTTGACAGCTACAACAAGCTTAACGGAAAGCTTGAGGATACCATTACAATGATCGAGCTTACTCTTGAAGAGGGTGCGGAGGAGGATGACGAGGTCGTTCTCGAAATCAAGTCGGACGCTAACCGTTTCAAGTCCGAGTATGAGTCTATGAAGCTTACAACTCTGCTTACAGGCGAGTACGACAGCAAGAATGCTATTCTCACCTTCCACGCAGGTGCAGGCGGAACAGAGGCTCAGGACTGGGCACAGATGCTTTTCAGAATGTACAATATGTGGGCTGAAAGACACGGCTTCAAGGTTACAACACTTGACTATCTTGACGGTGATGAAGCAGGTCTTAAGTCTGCGTCAATTCTTATTGAAGGTCTTAACGCCTACGGCTTTATGAAGTCGGAAACAGGCGTACACAGACTTGTTCGTGTATCTCCGTTTGACAGTTCGGGAAGACGTCACACTTCATTTGCTTCACTTGAAGTTATGCCTGAAATGAGCGAGGCGGATACAAATATCGAGATCCGTCCTGAGGACCTTGAAATCGACTTTTACCGTGCTTCGGGTGCAGGCGGTCAGAAGGTAAACAAGACCTCCTCCGCTGTTCGTCTTACACATATTCCGACAGGTATCGTTGTTTCCTGTCAGACTCAGCGCAGCCAGTACCAGAACAAGGACTACGCTATGAAAATGCTTATGTCAAAGCTTGTTGAGATCAAGGAAAGAGAACATCTTGAAAAAATCGAAGACATCAAGGGTGTACAGAAGGAAATTGCGTGGGGCGCTCAGATACGTTCATATGTATTTATGCCTTACACACTTGCCAAGGACCACCGTACAAACTTTGAAAACGGCAACATCGGCGCTGTAATGGACGGCGACCTTGACGGATTTATCAACGCTTATCTTACAGAGCTTTCACATGGCAATATCACCAAGTAACAGAGGTAGAGCCTATGCAGAAAATTCTCGGATATGTACGCAGAGCTGTACAGGAGTTTGACCTGCTTGAAGACGGGGACCGTATTGCTGTGGGAGTTTCGGGCGGCAAGGACAGTCTTGTCCTGCTTAAAGCAATGGTGCTGCTGAGACGTTTTATCGGCATAGATTATGAAGTGGTTGCAATTACCCTTGACCCGCGTTTCGGCGGTGAGGCGGGTGATTACGGACCTGTTGCTGAAATGTGCAGGGAGCTTGGAATTGAATATGTGCTGGTAGATACCCACATCGGCGAGATAGTGTTTGATGTGCGTAAGGAGCCTAATCCGTGCAGTTTATGCGCAAGAATGAGAAGAGGTGCTTTGCACGATGCTGCGAAGGCCAACGGCTGCAATAAAATCGCTCTCGGTCACAACTACAACGACGTTGTTGAAACCTTTGTAATGAATCTTACCATTGAGGGCAGACTGGGTTGCTTTTCACCCAAAAGCTACCTTTCACGCAAGGATATTACAATGATACGCCCGCTTGTGTTTGCACCTGAAAAGGAGATTTCCAGAGCTGCAAGGAAAAATGATCTCCCAATAGTAAAATCGAAGTGTCCTGCCGACAAGCACACCTCCAGAGAAAAGATCAAGCTTGAACTGGCAGAACGTGACAGGGCAGACAAGGGCTTTTCCGACCGTCTTTTCGGTGCTTTAAGACGTTCGGGTCTGGACGGCTGGGGCTTTAAGGATAAAGAAACGCCCTGCTCTGATAAAGCACAAAAGCAGGATTAAACGTGGTTTTGGCATAGTTTGCTGTGCGATAACCTTTAAGTTAGACAGGGTTTTGTATGGTGTTACAAAAGCGTTGTTTAAACTTGACATAAGGGGTAAAATAGGATAAAATAAATGTATAGTTATAATTTGTAAGGAGTTTGGAAATGAAGAAGTTTATTTCAATGATCACTGCTGCCGTTACAGTAATGGTATGTATGTGCATTACCGCTTTTGCTGAAACAGAAGATGTGGAAATGTCAACAGTAAGAGCGAAAATGAGTCCTGCGTGGGGACAGTCAATCAGCTATACAAGTGCTGAAATCAGTGTCAGCTCTTTTACAGAGGATACTGAAATTCTTGTAGAATATGAAACAGAAGAAGGTGCAATGCCTGAAAACGGCTATCATCCTGTTGAGCTTATTTTCCAGAGATACGACGTAGAGCCCCCTATCTGGTGCCAGATTTCACCTGTTGAGTTCAACGAAACATCCGCAAGATTTGTCTATGCTGATATTGTGGCATTCTATGCTGATATGGGCGGTAAAGCAGACCTCAGCGACGTAAATACAGTATGCCTTGGTGCTACAATGGTTGGTGCAAAGGTTACAAAGGTTACTGTTACAAACTGCACAGTAAAGGCTGCTCTCGAAACGACAGCAGCAGAAACTACCGCAGCAGAAACAACAGTTGCTGAAACTGAAGCGGCACCTGCTGAAACAACAGCGGCAGAAACAACAGCAGCTCCGAAGGCTGAAAAGGAAGAAGCTTCCGAAGGCGGCTTCAATATGACACTTGTAATCATCATCATTGTAGCTGTAATTGTTGTTGCAGGCGTGGTTGTTACAATCATCGTAATCAAGAAGAACAGAAGCAGATTCTATTAATAAAAACAAGGTTGTGTACAAATCGGTTTGTACACAACCTTTTATTATTGTTTAAATAAAAAAGCACCTGCTTTCGCAAGTGCTTTTTCTGGCGGAGACGGCGAGATTCGAACTCGCGGGGGATCACTCCCTAACTGATTTCGAGTCAGCCCCGTTATGACCACTTCGATACGTCTCCCAATGATTTAACGAATAACATTATATCACGTGTATAAAAAAAATGCAAGTCTATTTTTTAAAATATGTGAAAACGGTAAAAAATATTGGCTCAGGCTAAAAAAATGTTGACAACAGATACTATACGCTGTATAATATCTATTATAGTTTTAAAGTCATATACCTGTAATTCTGAGGAAAAAATAAAATGAATGTTTTACCGTTTTTTGATTACAGTCTGTATGAGATGTTCCACATTTTCTGTATATGGTCATTTATCGGCTGGTGCGTAGAGGTATGCTATATGACCATTGAGACGGGGGAGTACCAGAACAGAGGCTTTTTGAGTATGCCTATCTGTCCGATATACGGCTTCGGTGTTCTGATGGTAGTGGTATTTTTCCGCCCGATAGAAAACGACTTTTTCCTGCTTTTCCTGTCAACGGGTGCCCTGTGCACGCTGTTTGAGTTGATGGTAGGACTTGGGATGGAAAAGATGTTCCATACGAGATGGTGGGATTATTCTCATGAAAGATTTAATTTCAAGGGATATATATGCCTTAAAGTTTCTATATTATGGGGACTCGGATGTGCGACAGTAGTAAGATTTGTTCATCCGCTTGTGGAAAAATACGTCGGTATACTTCCGCAGACCGTGGGATTGGTTATTATTGTAATAATGTCTGTGCTTATCGTGATAGATCTCATATCGTCCATAAGCGCGGTAAACCATATGAATAACCGCCTTAAACAGATTGATGAAATTTCAAATCTTATGCTTAAAGGCTCTGTAAAAATCGGCGAGAACCTTGCAACGGAAACCAATGAAATAATGGAAAAATACGACAAGCTTAAGGAAAGCAAGCCTGTCACCGAGCTTAAGGAAAAGTATGAGGAGCTTAAGGAAAGCAAGCCTGTTACTGAGCTTAAAGAAAAGTACGAGGAGCTTAAAGAAAGCATACCCGTTATTGATTTCAAGGAAACAAAGGCATATCAGGAGCTTAAGGAAAAATATGAAAGCCTTATAAATATACGTGACCGTCAGATTGAGCGACTTATCAAGGCTTACCCGACTATCCGTTCGGTATCTTATAAGGATTCGATGGAAAAGCTCAAGGAAATGTATTATGTTTCCAGAGTAAAGAACCGCCGCCGCAAAAGAAAGCGTCTTAGGGAAAAACGTGAGAGGGCGGCACAGAAGGCTGCAAAATAGAAATAAAAAGTCACTTTTGATGAGTTTCAAAAGTGACTTTTAGTTTATATTCTTGAATAAACTTCGGGGTAGATAAGCTTTGCAAGCTCAACGATGCTGTCTGCGATTTTGTGAGTAGGGCGGAGTCTGATGCTTGTGGGGAAAATTCTGCCGTTTACAACAGCTCTTACTTCGCCCCAGCCTTCACGCTGTAAAATTTCGGAGCAGTCGTAATCTGCGGTGTGTACGTCTGAAATAATGACATCGGGATTTGCGGCAATTACGGTATCGGCGTCGTTTGCGATATAGCCAGTTTCGGCGGAGTAAATATTCTTTGCGTCGATGAATTCGAGAATTTCGTTTATAAATGTGTCGCTGCCGCAGCTTCCAAGCTCAGGATATGCGGAAAGTTCGTAATAAACCGTTCTTGACGGAACTGCACCTGCGGCATTCATATGAAGCGTGTTGAGCACGTCGTCGATTTCGGAAATAAGCTCAGCCCCTTTTTTCTCGGTGCCTGTATAAGCGGCAAGAAACTCAATGTCAAGCTTTATTGACGATATGGATTCTGAGCGTGGTATGTAAACAATATCGGTGCCTGCTTCTTCAAGGGGGGCGTATGGATTTATAGCTGTTCTTGAACTGAGATTTGTAATCATAACATCAGCGCTAAGCTGAATAAGGGGTTCATTGTCAAAGCTTCCTATGTCGATGGTGCAGATTGCGGGGTCGATGCCTTCAATTTCGGCAGAATCAATATCTGCGGCAATGATTTTGTCACCCAGTCCCAGACCTATCAGCATTTCGGTAATATCGGGGGACGCTGAAATTATGGTATTGAGGGAATCGGGAATAACGACAGGGTTGCCCTCTCTGTCGTAAACCTCGGTTTCGACGGGCACAATATCATCCTTGACAACAGCGCTTTCTTCCTTAAGCTCTGACGGGTCAGGCTCGGTGATAACGGAAGTGGTTATCTCGCCGCCCTCGGAGGTGTAGTGGTCATTTGCGCAGGCTGTAAGGCTGAGAGCGATGCAGGACGCAAGGAAAAGCGGTGCGAATTTATATTTATTCATCTGACGGTCCTTTCTTCAAAAGCAGAGTACAAATTAATCGGAACGTGTCTGTCCGCAGTCTCGGACATTGTAAAGTATAACATCCGACAGTTTTATTGTCAATATCAATAATTACAGTTTGGTAAAAATTAATGATTTATGCGATTTTTTGTTTGTAATTTATCGAATTATGTGTTATAATAATAAAGTATGCTTTTTGAATAAAAATAAACGGAGGTTTTACATATATGGCTAAGGATTTTGACTACAATTATGATTTTGATGACAAGAAAAAAGTTTCCGCCTTTTCCGTAATAGAGGTTATAGTGATAATTCTGCTGGTTATTGCAATTATCGGAATGATTGCCTTCAACGTGGTTTTCCGTAAGGACAACGAGGCGACCAGCGTTTTCGGTTACAGCTTCTATAAGACCCGTGCTGTAAATATGGTACCTAAAATTCCTGTGAATACGGTAGTTGTTGCAAAAAAATCCGAAATTGAAAATATCAATGTGGGAAGTGTAATCCTGTGCAATATCGGTGAACGTTCCGCACTTACGAGGGTTGTGGAAATGCAGCAGGAAAACGGTCAGCAGTTTTATATAGTAAAGTTTGATACCTCTCCTGCAACCGAAACCTTCCGTGTTGAAAAGGACGCAGTTATCGCAAAGGCGGTATGGCAGCTGGAATCCTTCGGTAAGTTCCTTGATTTTGCAACGTCCGTGCCGGGAATTATCATTGCGATAGTTGTACCGCTTGGTATAATCATAATTATCCAGGTGGTTAAAATCAGAAATATCCGTGAGCTTGAACGTGAAGCCTCATCCATTGACGATATAGACGACCTCATTATCTCAAAGAAAAAGGAAGAGCCTCCTGCTGTGACCTTTACACAGCCTAAATTTGAGGAAAAGGTCGAGGAGCCTGCACCTGCACCGTCTCCTGTTGTAAGACGTCCCGTAACGACAATCCCCGGCTTTGAGCCTGCCGAGGAAAAGCCTAAGGCAAAGCTTACGGTTGACTCAAGAGGCAGAGCAGATTACGGTATCAGTGATACATCTGTAAAAGAGCCTGCATATTCCTTTGAGGGCGGCTCACCTGTCAGAAGTGCACCTGCCGAATTAAGCAGGGATGACCGTTATATCAACCGTCCGACAAGAATTGAGCCGCGTCAGCAGGACGATTTTACAGTACCCGTACAGCTACAGCCTGAAGCTGAAAGCGGCAAGGTTGTATTTACACCCCATATCAGCAATGTTATACCCGAAAAGGTTGCCGATATACAGAATGACGCCGTTACAAAGCACAGCTTTGACGACAGCGTGAAATCATACTTTGAAAAGAGTACACCGAAGCAGGAAGCACCTGTTCAGCCTGCATATGCAGCAGAAACCGAGCCTGTTTCAACAATTCCCGAAAAGGCAGTTGTGCCTAAGGAAAATATTGCTCCTGTCAGAAAGAAGAAGAGCAGCCGTACTCTTGAAGAGCTTATGAGCATCATCGACGCAGAAGAAAGCAAGTTAAAGAAATAATCCGCGTCAGAAAAGGGAAAATAGGAATATGCTGATTAATGCGAAGCAATTTAATCAGCATTTCCTTAATGAGAGGTCCTGAAAAGGCTTGCAGACCTCTCATTTTTCTGCATAAAATTAATGTTTAAGAAGGCAAAATTATGGTATTTTCGGATTTGTTTTTCATATATATATTTCTGCCCCTTTGTCTGCTGCTGTATTATGTCGGAAAGAACCGTTCCTACCGAAATCTGGTACTTGCAGTATTTTCGCTGATTTTTTATGCTTGGGGCGAGCCCGTCTGGGTAACGCTGCTGATATTCAGTGCGCTTGTTGACTACTGCAACGGTTTGTTTATGGGATGGTGCAGAAAAGGTGACGCAAAAAGAGAAAAGCTTGCTGTTTTAGGCGTTATTAGCTCTCTCGTAATCAATCTGGGCCTGCTTGGCGTGTTCAAATACAGCGGCTTCATTGTTGAAAATATAAACGCACTGACGGGTGCAGAGCTTGCCGTGCCGCAGTTTGCGCTGCCTATCGGAATTTCATTCTACACCTTCCAGACGATTACCTACTCGGTGGATGTTTACAGAAAAAAAGTAAGCGTACAGCATTCATTCTTAAACTTCCTGCTGTATGTTTCAATGTTCTTCCAGCTTGTAGCGGGACCTATCGTGCGTTATGAAAGCGTTGAAAATGAGATAAACAGCCGTAAGGCTTCCCTTGAAGAAATAAACAGCGGCTTTATCCGCTTTGTTTACGGTCTTGCAAAGAAGGTAATCATTGCAAACTGTATGGGTGAGCTTGCAGGCACAGCACTCACATTTGAAGGTACACCCTCGTCAGTTTTTGCAGCGTGGTTTGGTGTAATAATGTTCTCTCTCCAGATTTACTACGACTTTTCGGGCTACTCGGATATGGCTATCGGTTTAGGTATGATGTTCGGTTTCCATTTCCCCGAAAACTTCAACTATCCTTATATTTCACGCTCAGCAACGGAATTCTGGCGAAGGTGGCATATTTCTCTCGGCTCATTCTTCCGTGACTATGTTTACATTCCGCTGGGCGGCAACAGAAAGCATTTGTATTTAAACCTTGCAATAACCTGGTTCCTGACAGGTCTGTGGCACGGTGCAAGCTGGAATTTTATACTGTGGGGATGCTATTTCGGCGTGCTAATCATGATAGAAAAGCTGTTCCTGCTTAAAGCTCTGGAGAAGCTGCCGAGGTTTATTTCACACATTTACTCCCTGCTTATTGTAATTGTAGGCTGGGCAATGTTCTATTTTACCGATATGTCACAGCTTGGAGCCTGCCTAAAAACAATGTTCGGCTTCGGCGGTACTCCTGTTATGGACGAGCTTGCAAAGTCGGGTATGCTCAATAATGTTTATCTTATTGTTATTGCGGTTATTTTCTGTATACCTGTGTATAAGCTTGTGTCCGAAAAGGCAGAAAAGCTTGGTAAGAATTCAAAGGGTGCGTTTGTGGCATCAAAGACGGTGCAGACTGTTGTTACCTGTCTGCTGCTTGCGCTTTCATCTGTAATGCTTGTAGGTCAGACCTACAACCCGTTCCTTTATTTCAGATTTTAAGGAGGTGGCTCAATGGAAAACAACGAGGAATATTTTAATCCCGACATAAAAAAAACAATCAATGCAGTTAAGAATTATAAACGCTATTCAAAGAATTATCCTTTGATAAGTCTTATCATATTCGGTGTTATTCTTGTTTCGGTGACGGCTGTCCTGATTTTCTTTGAGCGTCCCGAAAAATCGGAAATAGAAAAGCGTGAGCTTGCAAAACGCCCTGAATTTTCCGTGGAAGCATTCTTCAGCGGAGAGTATACCGATAATTTTTCCGTCTATTTTGCAGATACCGTTCCTTTCAGAGAAAGCCTTGTTGATTTAAGCTCACAGCTTAAAAAGCTCAGGGGCGTAAGCTCACCGACTTTCTACGGCAGCGTTCAGATCGTAGCTGATGATGACGGAAGTTCTATCGAAACCGAGCCGCCTGTTACGGAAATCGTGACCGTGCCGTCGGAAACTACAACCATCGTGGTTACTGACGAGAACAACAACACCTCCATCGTTACGGAGGAAACCACAACTCCCGTTACCACGACTGAAATCACCACCACAACCGAGGAAGAGGAAGTAAAGGATATTGCTGAATTTTCCAACAACGGTATTGTTGTAGACGGTGTAAAAATGTACGGCGAGGACGCAGGAATTATGCTTTTCGGCGGAAACAAGCCTGAGGGCAAGCGTTATGCCGAAATTATCAATATGTACGCTGCCGCACTTGAAGGTGTGCAGATTCATAATCTTGTAGTGCCTACCTCTGCTGAATTTTATCTTCCTAAGCGTTTCAGCAAATACTCATCCTCCGAAAAGGACGCTATCAATCATATTTACAGCTGTCTTGATCCAAGTATAAATACTGTGGACGCTTACTCAATGATTGAAAAGCATACCGATGAGTATATCTATCTGCGTACCGACCACCACTGGAGTCCTCTTGGTGCATATTATGCTTATGCCGCATTTGCCGAGGACCTTGGAATGGAGTACCCCGACATAAGCGAGTACGAGGAAAAGGTCAAGTATGACTATGTAGGCTCTCTTTACGGTTACACCAACGACGTTACCTTAAAGAACGCCCCCGAAGAATTCCACTATTTCAAGCCGCAGAATGTTGATTATACGACATACTATTACCAGTATGACAACCTTGCACCTCTTGGACAGTCCGTTCTTTTCCACGAATACGTTGAAGGCGGAAACTGCTACGGTATGTTCTTGGGCAAGGACGGTATCCACACAAAAATTGTGACCGATGCCGCAAACGGCAGAAAAATCGTTGTTTTCAAGGAATCCTACGGCAACGCATTCGTACCGCACCTTGTAAGCAATTTTGAAGAAATTTACGTTATCGACATACGCTATTTCGGCAGGAATGCAGTTGATTATATCAAGGAAATCGGCGCAACGGACGTGCTCTTTATAAACAATATCTTTGCCGCAAATACGGCTAAGCTTGTTGACGGAATACTGCGTCTTTATCAGTCTGAAACGGGAACTGTAATAACAACCGTTCCTGTTACTGAGCCGCCTGTTACGGACGAAAACGGAAATACTGTGACAACATCAAAGAAGGCTTCCACTAAAAAAACAGGTAAGAATGAAACAACAGAAAAAACCAAATCAACCGAGAAGCCTAAAAAGTCTGCACAGACCGAGGCTCCAAAGACTGAAGAGCCTGAGCCTGCAACTGTAACGGCAACCTGATTTAATGCAAAATAATAACAGTAGGGGCGGATTAAATTATCCGCCCTTTGTTATTTGGGTTTTGGAAATAAAAATACAAAAGGACTTTACGGAGAACGTAAAGTCCTTTTGTATGCGACTAAGCCGATAAGCCGGGTTTTGTCGTGTGCGGAAATCTATCTCGGTGAATCGTCGCCGAAACACTCTAGCCGTCGTTGCAATACGCCTGCCGAGCAGACAATAACGTATTGTACCAATTAGACGTTGCATCGGGTAGGGTTTACATGGCAGTACGGTCTCCCGTACTCCGGTGAGCTCTTACCTCGCCTTTCCACCCTTACTGAATATAATTCAGCGGTATATCTCTGTTGCACTTGCCCTAAGGTCGCCCTCGGCTGCCGTTAGCAGCTACCCTGCTCTGTGATGCCCGGACTTTCCTAAAGCCGATAAAGGCTTTCAACCGCATAGCTTACTCGCATAAATATTATATCATCAAATTGAAATCCTGTCAACTCACCACAACCCCAGAAACATTGTATAGCCGCTGTCTTTATCCACCATTCCTTCAAGAGAATAGAAGCTGCCGTCCGACATTTCAATTTCAATAGCGGTGGTACGGTGTTTTGAGCTTTCGTCAGGGAAGAAGCTTCTGAATTTTGCACCCGGAGCATCAAGTTCATACTCACATTGTATATTTTCGCTTTGTATAGCAGTGTTATTTTTAAGCTTGTATTTTACCAGCTCTGCGGAAACATAGGGGTGATAGAGAAAACCTACGGTCATAGTGTCATAGTCAATGATGATAAGGTCGTGTTCATAATCCGTACCCATAATTCCGCCCACGTGATATGTGGCTGTGTTGTATTCGATTATTTGGTCGGCGTTTTTCAGATAATATTTCAATTCAACTTCTTTAAGCTTATCAAATGCAAGATTAAGACCGATGAGTCCCAAAAACATAACTCCGACTCCAACCAGCAGAAGCAGAGGCTTTAAAATATGACGCTTAAAAAAATTCTTATCCTCTGTATTCTCCGATTTCGGGAATTTTGAAAGGAGATATGCAAGTCCGAAAACAGCCGCCGCATAAATAGGTATCGTAAAGCCTAAAATAAATATCAGCACAAATGAAGTGGTAAATGAAAAGTACATTATAAAGAAAAGTACAAGCACCTTTAAAACATACAGCAATACATTTTTTACAGTAAAAATTTCATATAATTTTCTCTTTTCCATAATATCACGTCCTTAGTTTAATCATACACTATTTTAAACTTTCTGTCAATGTTTAAAAAAACAGGGGCTGTTTATACTAATGATAAAGGAGTGATGATATGCCGCTTATTGAGCTTGAACATATTGTAAAATTTTACGGCAGCGGAGAAAACAGGGTGCTTGCCCTTGACGACATAAGCCTTACCGTGGACAGCGGAGAATTTGTTGCGGTGGCAGGTGCGTCGGGGTCGGGAAAATCCACCCTTATGAATATGCTTGGCTGTCTTGACGTGCAGAGCGAGGGGGATTACCGTTTAAAGGGCAGGTCTGTGAAAAGACTTGATGAGAATAAGCTTTCACGGATAAGAAGCCGTGAGATTGGATTTATTTTTCAGGGGTTCAATCTTATACCGGGACTTACAGCGGCGGAAAATGTGGAGCTGCCGCTGATTTACAGGGGCGTGTCTAAAAATACAAGGCGTGAGCTTGTAAGGAAGGCAATGGAGAAGGTTTCTCTGCTGCACAGAATGGAGCATCGTCCCTGTGAAATGTCGGGAGGACAGCAGCAGAGGGTAGCGATTGCAAGGGCGATAGCTTCATCGCCGCCTATAATTCTTGCCGATGAGCCTACGGGCAGTCTTGACAGCAGAAGCGGCGGAGAGGTTATGGAAATTCTCCATTCTCTTAACAGTTCGGGAAAGACCGTAATCATTATAACCCACGATGAAAAAATCGCCGCAAACGCACAGCGTATAGTGCGTATCTGCGACGGTAAGCTGGTATCATAAAGTCTGTGGATAAACTGACAGGCTAATAAAAATGCCGCTTTTCAGCGGCATTTTCTATGCATTTTCAGCGAGGAGCTTTTTCTGTTTGATAAGCTTTTTGTTTTCGTACATCTTAGCGTCGGCATCATCAATAACACCCGACATATCCATAGTTGAACGGTCAGCTACGGAATATCCCATAGCAACGGTTATCGGGAATATGAATTTTTCGTCCTTTTCAGCGTCTGCAAGGGTCTGCATTAATTTATCCGCAGTTTCGGTAAACAGCTGCTCTGAAAGCTTGCCGTCCGAAATGAAAACAAATTCATCACCGCCTATGCGGTAGCATTTTCCGTAATCACCGAAATGGTTTTTCAGTTCTTCGGCAACAAGCTTTATCATATTGTCGCCTGCGGCGTGGCCGTAGTTGTCGTTTGCTTTTTTCAGGTCGTTTACGTCAAACATTGCAACGATGATTTCCGAGTTCATTGCCTTTTCGATGTTGTTTATGTCTTCCATAAACGAAGTACGGTTAAGCAGCTCGGTAAGACCGTCGTGGTATGCAAGATTGCTTAAAAGCTGTGCCTTCATACCTTCTCTGTAACGCTTGAAGAAGCCCATAAAAATCTGTATGCCCTCAAGGCAGATGTAAATAAGTACGCCTATTCTTGTAAAGAACGAGGTTTCAAAGGCGTTGCTGAATTTAATCAGTACAATATCAACTATTGCCGCAACGCACATAATGATAATGCCCATATTGTGATACATATGTGCACGGCGGTCCTTGAATATACCCTTGATAATAACGATAAGCGCAAAAAGAATTGCAATACCGTAGGTAATGTGGGTTATCCACAGGGACTGATGATAGTCCATCGTGCAGGAAATATTGAGCAGGTAGCCCGAAACGAAGTCAAAGCTGCCCATAATGCAGATGCAGTAAACCATAAGCTCCGTACAGGTGCTGTACATTTTGTTAAGGAACAGGAACAGAGGGACTACAATAAGCATCATATGTATTTCTGCGATCATATGGTAGAAATGTGCATTTGGAAATAAAATGTGCAGGAATTTGCAGTCTGTAAGCATAAACGTGCCTATGTTTATGGTAAACAGCGCAAAGTACAGCAGTTCCGTTCCGACTGCCTTGTTTTTCCACATAGGAATAAACATTACAAGGAACAGCACGCCCAGGAATGTAATTGTTACGCAGACAAGAAAGCCCGGGAGAATATCTCCAGTTTCAGAGGAGAGGATGTCCTCGGCGGCACCGAGATAAATCTTTGTGATTTTTCCGCCGCCGTCGTTGTAAGGATTATCGACGGTAATCCGGATTTCCTTTCCGCTGTCTGACAATCTGACGGGTATCTTTACAAAATAGGAGCCTGCGGTTTTTCCGAAGAATTTCTCATCGTACTTAACGGACTCATATACAGGACTGCCGTCGATTTCAACGCTTATGTTTGCTGTTTTGATATGCATAAAAAGCAACCTGTCAGACGATAGCTCAGGGATCGTATTTTTTATGGTGTATTTTCCGCTTATGCCTGAAAAAACAGCTTCATTTCCGTCGGAATCCGTCCAGCCCGATGTGAATTTGAAATAGTCGGGGTCGGAAAAATTACGGTTTCCGGGGATGGAAAATGAGATTATTTCAGTGGCCAGCGCAATTATCAGAAAAACAACATATACAATAAACAGTATATGATTTTTGCGTTCAGTGTTTATATAATATCACCTGCCGTAAATTAATAATATAATTATACGATTAAATGAAAGATTTGTCAATAAACAAAAGTATTGCAGACAGCATTTTTAAACTGTCTGCAACGGGTGATATTTATTTTTCTTTTGATTTAAACAGAAGTGCACAAAGCAGCGCAAAAATCATAGCGGCTGTTATTCCTCCTGCCGCACCTGTAAGACCGCCTGTGAAAATGCCGATGAGTCCCTTTTCGTTGACCGCCCTGCGTACACCTTCGGCGAGAATATTCCCGAAGCCCGTCAGGGGTACCGACGCACCTGCGCCTGCAAATTCAATAAGTGGTCTGTACCATCCGAGAGCACCAAGAATTACCCCTGCCACAACAAAGCAGGTCAGTATACGTGCAGGCGTAAGCTTAGTATAGACAATAAGCACCTCTCCTATGGCGCAAAGTGCACCTCCCACAAGAAACGCTTTAAGAAATTCCATAAAAACATCCATACGGTTAAAATCCTCTTGAAAGCTGTTCTTCGATACGGATAAGGCGGTTGTATTTTGCCGTGCGTTCACTTCGGCAGGGAGCGCCTGTTTTTATCTGACCTGCGTTTACGGCTACTGCAAGGTCGGCAATGAAGGTGTCCTCGGTTTCACCGCTTCGGTGAGAAATGACGGTTTTGTAGCCGTTTCTGCGTGCAAGCTTTATAGCGGCAAGAGTTTCCGAAAGGGTGCCTATCTGATTAAGCTTGATAAGGACAGCGTTGCCGCATTTGTTTTCGATACCCTTTTTAATGCGTGAAGGATTGGTCACGAAAAGGTCGTCGCCTACAAGCTGGATTTTCTGACCAAGCTGTTCGGTGATTTTCTGCCAGCCCTCCCAGTCCTCTTCGTCAAGAGGGTCTTCAATGGAAACGATAGGGTAGGAAGCGCAGAGATTTTTCCATTCGCTTATCAAATCGTCGGTAGTGCTCTGAAGCTTCTTTTTCGGCATAAAATAACCGCCCTTGTCCGATTTCCACTCGCTTGCGGCGGCATCGAGAGCAAGGACAAAATCCTCCTTGGGACGGTAGCCTGCTGCTTCGATTGCTTCAATAATAAGGTCAAGCGCCTGTCGTTCACTCTGAAGGTCGGGAGCAAATCCGCCCTCGTCACCAACGCCTGTTGAATAGCCCTTCTGTTTAAGCAGACCGTTTAAACGGTGATAAACCTCAGCACATCTTTGCAGACCTGTTTTAAAGTCGGGGGCACTTTTGGGGATTATCATAAATTCCTGTACATCAAGATTGTTTGCGGCGTGAGCACCGCCGTTGAGAATATTCATCATAGGCAGTGGGAGCGTGTTTCCGACAGTTCCGCCGATAAAACGGTACAGGGGCATACGGTAGAAATTCGCCGCCGCCTTTGCCGCTGCAAGAGATACCGCAAGAACTGCATTTGCACCGAGAGCAGACTTGTTTTCGGTACCGTCTGCGGCAAGGAGCGTGTTGTCTACAAGGGCGGTGTCTGCGGCATTTATACCGTGAAGCGCCGTGTTTATGATGCCGTTGATGTTTTCGACAGCCTTCTGTACGCCTTTTCCGAGCCAGCGGGTATCACCGTCACGAAGCTCGTGGGCTTCAAAGGCACCAGTGCTTGCTCCGCTTGGCGCACGTCCGAAGCCGATAGTGCCGTCGCATAAAAGCACCTCCGCTTCGACCGTGGGATTTCCTCTTGAGTCGATGATTTCTCTGCCTGTTATTTTTTCAATCAAAGGTTTTCTGCACATTTTATTACCTCCTTTTCTTTTAAACATACCCATCTGCGGCGTATTTATTCATAAAAATCCGTGATATTTGTTAATAAAACATTGCTATTTTGGAAAAGGAGTGGTATAATAGATATAATCTTAACCAATGAGAGGATTTGTCTATGAATTACGAAAAATGCACACGCTATTTTAAAAGCTCCAACGGAATAAACGATATTGCGTATTATGTATATACTCCCGTAAACGGCGAAATAAAGGGAATTGTACAGCTTGCACACGGTATGTGCGAGTATTTCAAGCGTTACGAGGATTTTGTAAACTTTCTCTGCGGAAAGGGCTACCTTGTCTGCGGAAACGACCATCTTGGACACGGTGCTTCCGTAAACAGCAGGGATGAGCTTGGCTTCTTTGCCGAAAAGAACGGCTGGAGATGCCTTGTTTCCGATATGGTGAAGCTTACAGAAATAATGAAGGCAAAATGCGGCGATATGCCCTACTATATCATCGGTCACAGTATGGGCTCCCTTATTTTAAGAACAGCACTTGCAAAGTACAGCTTTATGTATGACGGTGCGGTGATTATGGATACCGTATCCATAAACTTCGGTGCCGACGCTATTCTTGCACTTATTGAGAGCGTCGGAAAGGCACAGGGCAAACGCAGCCGTTCAAAGCTTATTGACAGGCTTATGTTCGGAATGTCCAATGCAAGGATAAAAAATCCAAAGACACAGTATGACTGGATATGCTCTGATGAAAAGGTCGTTGCAGAGTATGCAGAGGACCCTGAATGTACATTTATTTTTACGGTGCAGGCTATGTACGACCTTGTTATGATGATAAAATACGTTTCCCGAAAGGACTGGGCGGCAAAGCTTGACGCAGACCTGCCCGTGCTGGTTTTAAGCGGAAGCGAGGACCCTGTGGGACTTTACGGAAAAGCGCCGAGAGAGGTCTTTGAAAGACTTACAGCGGCAGGCTCCGATGATGTTGAGCTTAAAATTTACGAAAATATGCGCCACGAGGTGCTTAATGAAAAGGGCAAGGAAGAAGTTTACAGCGACATTGCCGAATGGCTTGAGCATCATATAAGCGGAAGGATTGAGGAATAATGTATGCAAAGGTAAACAGTCTGGGCCTGTTCGGACTGAATGCTTTTCCCGTTGACGTTGAAATCGAAACAAGCAAGGGCACACCATCCTTTGACATAATCGGACTGGCTGACATTGTTGTAAAGGAAAGCCGTGAGCGTATAAGGGCGGCGCTGAGAGCGTCATATATAAACTTTCCGCTTGCAAAGATAGTGGTAAATCTTGCGCCTGCCGACACCAAGAAGACAGGCAGTGCCCACGACCTTGCGATTTTCGTTGCACTTCTCTGCGTAACGGGCAACGTTACGGCCGATATTTCTGACACGGCTTTTGTGGGAGAGGTGTCCTTGAACGGCGATTTAAGAGGGATAAACGGCGTTCTGCCAATGGTGCTCATGGCGAAGAAGGCAGGCTTTAAAAAAGTGTTTGTTCCCAGCATAAACGCTTACGAAGCAAGCGTTGTTGATGGTGTTGAGATTTACGGCGTAAAAAACACCGCTGACCTTATAAAGCATTTTGAGGGAAGCTGTGCTATTGCACCTGAAAAAGCGTACGAGGTAAAGGCCGAGGAATACTTTGACAGACTTGATTTTGCTGATGTAAAGGGTCAGCCTATGGCTAAAAAGGCGCTTGAAATCGCAGCAGCTGGCGGTCATAATGTTCTGATGATAGGTGCTCCGGGCTCTGGTAAATCAATGCTTGCAAAGCGAATCACCACGATACTTCCTGCAATGACCTTTGACGAGTCCATAGAAACCACAAATATACATTCCATCTGCGGACAGCTTAACCCTGACAAGCCTCTTGTAACAAGACGGCCTTTCCGTTCACCTCATCATACAATTTCTTCCGCAGGACTTTCGGGCGGCGGTACGATACCGCATCCCGGTGAGATTTCTCTTGCACACAACGGCGTGCTCTTTCTTGATGAGCTTGCGGAATTTTCACGCAACACCCTTGAAATTCTGCGTCAGCCCTTAGAGGATAAGAAGGTCACGATCTCAAGAGCAAGCGGCACGGTTACATATCCTTGTACTTTTATGCTTATTGCGGCAATGAATCCCTGTCCCTGCGGTTATTACGGCAACCCCAACCACGAGTGCCGATGCACAAAAAATCAGGTTACGTCCTACCTTTCGAGAATATCGGGGCCTATGCTTGACCGCTTCGATATTCACTGCAGAATAAACCCTGTTGATTTTTCAAGCATTTCCTCAGACAGAAAAGAGGAAAGCTCCGAAAGAATAAGAGAGCGTGTCCAGAGGGCGAGAGAAATACAGAATGAACGCTTCAGGGGCACGGCTACGACCTGCAATGCAGGAATAGAGGACAGCATACTTAACGAGGTGTGTCCTCTTACCGATGAAGCAAAGGATACTTTAAGAAACGTTTTTGACAGTATGGGACTCTCTGCAAGAGGTTACAGCCGCATTTTAAAGCTGTCCCGTACCATTGCGGATATGAGCGCAGAAGAAGTCATCGGGAAGCTCCATATTGCCCAGGCGGTGCAGTTCAGGACTCTGGACAGGCAATTCTGGGGAAAATAACGCTGTGCGAAAACGTTTTATTTAGGAAATTCGTTTAAACAGTTGTTAAATTATTATTAAACCTATTTCCATTTGTACTTTAATGTGCTATACTGTTAGCTGAATTGTTTATAACTAACTTAATTTTATGAGGTGACTATTATGAACGAGAAGGAACTCTATGCTCTCTGGTGCGAAAAGGCTGTTGACGATCCGGACCTTCAGACAGAGCTTAAATCTATTGCAGATGATGAAGAAGCTATCAAGGACAGATTTTACCGTGACCTTGAATTCGGTACAGGCGGTCTGAGAGGTGTTATCGGCGCAGGCGCATACAGAATGAATATCTATACAATCAGACGTGCTACACAGGGTCTTGCTGATTATGTAAAGGAAGCTTTCCCCACAAACCCATCCGTAGCTATTTCATACGACAGCAGAATCAAGTCTGACGTTTTCGCTAAGGAGACAGCTGCGGTTCTTGCTGCAAACGGCATCAAGGCTTACATTTATACAGAGCTTATGCCTACTCCTATGCTTTCCTACGCTGTAAGAGCGCTCAACTGCAGCGCAGGCGTTATGGTTACAGCTTCACACAACCCTGCTAAGTACAACGGCTACAAGGTTTACGGCTCCGACGGCTGCCAGCTTACACTGGGTGCTGCTGAAATCGTGCTTAAGAATATCAATAATGTTCCTATGTTCGGCGGTGCAAAGCTTGTTAAGTTTGAAGACGGCATTGCTGACGGCACTATTAATTATATCGGTAAGGACGTTATCGAAAGCTACCTCGACAAGGTTTCTGAGCAGGGCATCCATACTGACCTCTGTGCAACAAGCGGTCTTAAGGTGGTTTACACTCCTCTCAACGGCACAGGCAATAAGCCTGTAAGAGCTATCCTTGACAGAATAGGCATCAAGGATGTGGTTGTTGTTCCTGAGCAGGAATATCCTGACGGAAACTTCACAACCTGCCCATTCCCTAACCCTGAAATCAAGGAAGCTCTCGACAGAGGCCTCAAGCTCTGCGAAACAGAAAAGCCTGACCTTCTTCTTGCTACCGACCCTGACTGTGACCGTGTGGGTATTGCTGTACCTTCCGATAACGGCTACGTTCTTTTCAGCGGTAACGAAGTAGGTGCTATGCTTATGGAATACATCTGCGCAGAAAGAACAAAGCTGGGCACAATGCCTGCTGACCCTGTTGCAGTAAAGACTATCGTTACAACTGATATTGCAAAGAAAATTGCTGACGCTTACGGCGTAAAGATGATCGACGTTCTCACAGGCTTCAAGTTTATCGGTGAACAGATCGGTTTCCTTGAAGACAAGGGCGAAGAAAACAGATATATCTTCGGTTTTGAAGAAAGCTACGGCTACCTTGCAGGTTCCTATGTAAGAGATAAGGACGCAGTTGTTGCTTCAATGCTCATCTGCGAAATGGCTGCTTTCTACCGCACAAAGGGTATCTCCCTGCTTCAGGCAAGAGAGAATATGTACGCTAAGTACGGCGTTTACAAGCACTCACAGCAGTCCTTCACCTGCGAAGGTGTGACAGGTATGCAGAGAATGCAGGAAATTATGGCTTCTCTCCGTTCCGAAACACCTGCTGAGATCGGCGGTCTTAAGGTAACACGCTTTGACGATTACCTTGCAGGTACTTCCGTTGAAACAGCTACAGGCGCAAAGACAATGCTGACACTTCCTAAGTCTGATGTTCTCGTATTTACACTTACAGACGGTGCTTCCGTTGTTATTCGTCCTTCCGGTACTGAGCCTAAGATCAAGGCTTACTATACAACAACAGGCACAACTCAGGATGAAGCCTGCGCTCTCGAAGCTAAGCTTGCTGACGATTTCAAGAAGATCCTCGGTTTTTAATTTAAAATAAACATACAGCCGTCCTTGTTTGCAGGGCGGCTGTTTATACAGGAGGGCTTATGGAAATCAGACTTATGAAAATTGAAGATTATGACGCTGTTTATGCTTTGTGGCTGTCCTGCAAGGGAATGGGGCTTAATGACCTGGATGACTCAAGGGAAGGCATAGAACGCTTTTTAAAAAGAAACCCTGACACCTGTTTTGTTGCTGAAATAAATGGTTGTATTGCAGGTGTAATTATAGCGGGAAACGATGGGCGCAGGGGATATATTTACCACACGGCGGTAGCTCCCGATTACAGACGGCAGGGAATAGCTTCTGCTCTGGTTGAAAAGGCTGTTTCTGCATTAAAAGCCTGCGGAATAAACAAAACTGCCCTTGTTGTTTTCGGAAGAAATGAAAACGGAAATGCTTTCTGGGAAAAAAGCGGATTTACAAAACGGGATGACTTGGTTTACCGAAATAGAGCGTTGACTGATATGGTAAGAATAGATACATAACGAATAATTTTGTTATACTTGACAAAAATAAATGAGTGTGTTATAATATGCACAGAAAAGAAAATGCCGTGTCCACTGTGACCACGCAAAAGTAATCCCCCCTGAAGTTGCCGCTTCAGGGGGGATTTTTTGACTGTGCTGCCGTCTTTTACTTCTTTCTGCTGTTCAGCCATCTGCAGATTAAATCGTAAACCGTATTAGCGGTTACTCCTGCTATAACAGAGATAAGAAAAGAAAATAAAAATGTGCCGAGTTCCACTGTACCACCTCCTTTCCACAGTTAAGCGAATCGGAGTCGACAGCAAACTAATTACAGCATTATATGAAAATTTTGTCAAACAAAGCAAAATGTGCGAAATTTTATAAAAAAGCTTGACAAGGCAAGCTGACTGTGATATAATAATTTTCTGTAAGTGATTAAAAAATAGCACTACTGTCTCGGTATTATGTGATGGGCTGCTATGCTAATCATATAATATTAAAAAGAGATGAGGTGTTTAAGAATGAGAGAAGGTATCCACCCAAATTACGAGGAAACAACTATCACTTGTGCTTGCGGCAACGTTATCAAGACACGTTCCACAAAGAAGGATATCAAGGTTGAAATCTGCTCCAAGTGTCATCCTTTCTACACAGGTAAGCAGAAGCTTGTTGACACAGGCGGACGTATCGACAAATTTAAGAAGCGTTTCGGTATGGATAAGTAATTCCTGCGAAATTATTCGGCCTGCGTTTGATTACGCAGGCTTTTATTTTTAATCGTATAAGGAGGCTGCTATGGAGGATTATTCAACAATAAAGGATTTTGCCACAGACTCGTTTATCGAGAAAAAATCGGAATTTATCGGCTACATTGCTCCCGTTGAAACCAACGAGGAGGCGGTAGCTTTCATTGAAAAAATACGAAGTGAACACCGTAAGGCAAAGCATAACGTCTATGCCTACATTCTCCGTGAGGGCAACACTTCACGCTATTCCGACGACGGTGAGCCCCAGGGTACGGCAGGTGTTCCCGTGCTGGAGGTTTTACGCAAGGAAGGGCTGACCGACGTCTGCTGCGTGGTTACGAGATATTTCGGCGGTATTCTGCTTGGAGGAGGCGGCCTTGTGAGAGCTTACTCCCACTCTGCAAAAATTGCCGTTGACGCTGCGGAAAGAATGATAATGTGCAGTGCCTATCCTGTAAAAATCACCGTTGACTACGACCTTTACGGTAAAATCACTTACGTTCTCCCCGAATTTGAGGTCAAAGTCACCGATACCGATTACGGTACGGATGTTACGGTGAGCCTGCTTGTTAAAAAGGCATTTGCCGATAAGCTTAGAGAAAAAATGGTGGACATCACAAACGGCAGACTTGAGTTTGTGCAAGGTGATGAGGTTTTTGAGGATTTTGCTTAAATAATTGTACAGCTGTACAAAAGTTAAAATAAAAAAAGGGTTTTAAAAGAGTAAAAAAGTATATATATGCAGAATGTTGTTTTTTTGAGCAACAAAGTAATTTTGTACAGGGTGGTGCGGAAATGACTATTCGTGAACAGATTGAAGTTATGGAGCTTGGTACGCTTTGCGATGAAGCTTGTACCTCGAAAAATTCGGGTTATCGTGTAAAAAGCGAGCCTAAGTGCCCAATCAGAACGGAATTCCAGCGTGACAGGGACAGAATTCTCCACAGTAACGCTTTCCGCAGATTAAAGCATAAGACCCAGGTTTTTCTTGATCCGTTCGGTGACCATTACCGTACAAGACTTACCCACACCCTTGAGGTTGCCCAGATAGCACGTACTATCGCAAGAGCATTCAAGCTCAACGAGGACCTTACGGAAGCTGTTGCTCTCGGACACGATTTAGGGCATACCCCCTTCGGTCACGCAGGCGAGTCTATTTTAAACGAGATATGCCCCAGCGGCTTTACACACTATCACCAGTCGGTGCGTGTTGTGGATTACATCGAAAAAGAGGGCAGGGGTCTTAATCTTACATATGAAGTAAAAAACGGCATTGTCTGCCACACAAACAAGGTAGCTTCCACAAGAGAGGGCTATATCGTGCGTTTTGCAGACAGAATTGCCTTTATCAATCACGACATTGACGACTCTATCAGAGCAGGTATAATCAAGGAAAACGACCTGCCTAAATCCGCAACGGATATTTTAGGACACTCAAAAAGCGAGCGTATCACAACTCTGATAACGTCAATTTTAAATCACGGCGTACAGAACATCGGTATGGACGAGGAAACCGAAAAGGCTTTTGCTGTGCTGAATGATTTTATGTATGATAACATTTACCGCAATTCCATCGCAAAGACAGAGGAAGCAAAGGCGAAAATGCTTATTGAAAGGCTGTATACCTATTTCCTTAAGCACCCTGACAAGCTGCCCGAAGAATACAAGAAAATTATGGCACGTTTCAATGTTGACCGTGCCGTATGCGATTATATTGCAGGTATGACCGACAGTTTTGCTGTCAGCGTTTATGAGGATCTGTTTATTCCAAAGGGCTGGCAGATTACAAATATTTAAAGGAGAGCATTGATGGCACTGCCTGAGAATTTTCTCTATCAGCTTAAGCTTAACAATCCCATTGAAAGCTTAATGTCTTCATATACAAATTTAATAAGGCGGGGACACAATTATGTGTGTCTCTGCCCCTTTCATTCGGAGAAAACAGCGTCCTGTACGGTTTATCCCGAAAGCCAGAGCTTTTACTGCTACGGCTGCGGTGCAGGCGGTGACGCTATAACCTTTGCAATGAAAATAGAAAATCTCGACTATATCGAGGCGGTAAAATTCCTTGCGGAGAGAGCAGGTATGCAGATGCCTGACGAGGCACAGAACAACGATGCCTCACGTCTTAAAGCAAGGGTGCTGGAAATAAACCGTACCGCTGCGAGATTTTTTCACGATATACTGGCTAAATCCCCTGAAGGGAAAAGGGACGGCGTTACTTTGCGGAACGTCAGCTCAGCAGCAAGACGCTTACAAAGTATGGTCTTGGCTACGCTCCCGATGACTGGCACAGACTGCATTATTTTATGCGTGAGAAGGGGTACAGCGATGATGAACTTGTTGCCGCAAATCTCTGTGCAAGAAACCAGAAGGGCAACGTTTACGACGTTTTCCGTGACAGAGTAATGTTCCCGATAATTGATCTGAGGGGTAACGTAATTGCTTTCGGCGGACGTATCATTGATGGTTCGGGACCAAAGTACCTGAACTCTGCGGATACACCCGTGTTTAAAAAGAGCCGCAACCTTTTTTCTCTTAATTTTGCAAAAAAATCCGAGGAAAAGCGGCTGATACTTGCGGAAGGTTATATGGACGTTATCGCAATAAATCAGGCAGGCTTTGAAAACGTGGTGGCTACGCTGGGAACGGCGCTGACTCCCGAACAGGCACGGCTTATGAAGCAGTATGCCGATGAAATCATTATCGCATACGACTCTGACGGTGCAGGACAAGCGGCCACTCACAAGGCGATAAATCTGCTTTCCGAAGCAGGCGCAGAAACACGCATTATCAAAATGGAGGGCGCAAAGGACCCCGACGAGTTCATAAAAAAATTCGGTGCGCTGAGATTTAAACAGCTCCTTGACCGTTCAGACGGCGCTATTGATTTTGAACTGCGTAAATGTGCAAACGGGCTTGACCTTGAAAGCGAGCAGGGCAAGATAAATTATCTTAAAAGATGTGTGGCTGTGCTGGCGGATATTTCCTCGCCTATCGAGCGTGAAATTTACATTTCAAAGCTTGCAAAGGAAACGGAAATAAAGCGGGAAACGCTTATTCAGCAGGTCAACGGTCTGATACGCAAAAATATAAACACAGCGAATAAAAATGAGAAGCGTGAGATTGAGACCTTCAGCAGACAGCGAAGGACAAACCCCGATTCCGTTGCTCATCCCCGTGAATACAAGGCAGAGAAGGGTATCCTTGCTTATCTTGCGGCAAACCCGGATTCCGTTTCCTACATAGAAACGAAAATCACTCCCGACTGCTTTGTTACGGATTTTAACCGTAAAGTTTATGAAAAAATGCTTGAAAAGCTTAAAAATACTGCGGAATTTGATGTAATGTCACTTCAAAGTGAATTTTCTGCCGACGAAATGGGCAGAATAACCGAAATCATTGTCAGCAGCCGCAGTATTGATATAAACAGCCGTGCTCTTGATGATTATTTAAACATTCTCATTGAGTACAGCGGCAGGAATATTGATGTGGGCGAGCTTTCCGACGACGATTTTCTCAAATATTTTGAGAATATCCGCAAGTCAAAGTAAGCGCACATATCCATAAGAAAGGAAGTTCGTTTTATGAGCGATAAAAGAACCATTGAAAGCCTTATTGAACAGGGCAGAATAAGCGGCAAGCTTTCCACAAAGGAGATCACCGACGTTCTGGAGGACCTTGAATACGACGTTGATCAGATGGAGACCTTCTATGAAAGCTGCTCCAATATGAACATCGAGATCATCGAAGACTTTACCATTGATACGGATCTTTCTCTCCCTCTGGAGCTTACAGACCAGGACGATCTTGAAATGTCCCTTTCAACAGACGGTATTGCAATTGACGACCCTGTAAAGATTTACCTTAAGGAAATCGGACGTGTTCCGCTGCTTTCCGCTGAAGAGGAAATCGAGCTTGCAGAACGTATGAAGAACGGCGACAAGAGAGCAAAGAAGCGTCTTTCCGAAGCTAACCTCCGTCTTGTTGTATCTATTGCAAAGCGTTACGTGGGCAGAGGTATGCAGTTCCTTGATCTTATTCAGGAGGGTAATCTGGGTCTTATCAAGGCTGTTGAAAAGTTTGACTATACAAAGGGCTTTAAATTTTCTACCTACGCTACATGGTGGATAAGACAGGCTATCACAAGAGCCATTGCCGATCAGGCAAGAACTATCCGTATCCCTGTGCATATGGTGGAAACCATCACAAAGGTAAAGAAGGTTTCAAGTATGCTCCTTCATAAGAACGGCCACGACGCTTCTCCTGAGGAGATTGCGGAAGAGCTGGAGATGGAGCCTGAGCGTGTACGTGAGATCATGCGAATTGCGCAGGATCCCGTATCACTTGAAACACCTATCGGTGAGGAAGAGGACAGCCATCTGGGCGACTTTATTCCTGACGACGACGCTCCCGCACCTGCTGATGCAGCGTCACTTATTCTGCTTAAGGAACAGCTTGGAGAGGTGCTTTCAACCCTTACAGAGCGTGAAGAAAAGGTTCTCCGCTTACGTTTCGGACTTGAAGACGGACGTTCACGCACTCTTGAAGAGGTGGGCAAGGAATTCAAGGTCACACGTGAGCGTATCAGACAGATCGAAGCAAAGGCTCTGCGTAAGCTCAGACACCCAAGCAGAAGCAAAAAGGTCAAGGATTTCCTTGATTAATACGGAGAGGATTAAAATTTATGCATATAACGCTTGAGTCGGATTACGCAGTCAGGATAGTCGGCTGTCTTGCAAAGGAAAGAAAGCGTCTTGAGGCAAAGAATATTTCCGATATGACCTGTGTAACGCTGAGATTTTCTCTTAAAATACTGCGTAAGCTTGTGGTTTCGGGAATTGTCAGGTCTTACAAGGGGGTTCAGGGCGGCTACGAAATTGCAAGGGATCCTTCTGAAATTTCCCTTAAGGATGTTATTGAGGCGGTAGAGGGTAAGTATGTTTTGAGCAAATGCTTATCGGATGATTACGAATGCAACAGGGGGATGTCGGGAAAATGCAGATACCAGTGCGTTTTCAACGAAATATCAACTCTTGTTGAAAAGAAGCTTGAAGAATATACTTTTGACAAGTTTATCTGATACATAAAAGGGGCGGTACTGTTTAAGGCAGTGCCGCCTTTGAATTTAAATACGCTTATTGACAATAATGAAGTTATGACGTAAAATATAAGAATAAGTAATTTTACAGGGAGGTTATGTTTATCAGATGAAAAAACCGAAAAATCTGTTCAGGATAATATTCGGCAGAACAATGATAGCGGTGCTTTTTCTGCTGATTCAGATAATCATCCTGTTTGTAACGGTTACGGAACTGAGCGCATATTACGAGTATTTTTATATAACTACCCTTGTGCTGACAGCGGTATCGATGGTTTATATTATCAATGATAACGTAAACACGAGCTTTAAGCTTGCGTGGATAATTCCTGTGCTGACGCTGCCTGTTTTCGGTACGCTGATGTACATTTTTGTAAAGCTTGAGCTTGGAACAAGGCTTGTAAACGGCAGGCTGCTTAAACTGATTGAAAAGACAAAGCCGCTGATCAAACAGAATCCCGAAGTTATATGCAGGCTCCGCAGAGAAGACCCTGCCGAGTGTAATTTTGCGGAATATATGAATAACTACGCCTTTTACCCTGTTTATGAAAATACCTATACAAAATATTTTCCGCTGGGAGAGGACAAGTATAAGGCAATGCTTGAAGAGCTTGAAAAGGCGGAGAAGTTTATTTTTCTTGAATATTTCATCGTTGAAGAAGGCGAAATGTGGGATACGGTACTGGAGCTGCTTAAAAGAAAAGCGGCTGAGGGCGTAGAGGTCAGGGTAATGTATGATGGCACCTGTACCTTTGCGTTATTGCCTGTAAGCTACCCTAAAAAGCTTGCAAAGTACGGTATAAAATGCAAGATTTTTTCACCTATAAGACCCGTGCTTTCAACGGTGCAGAACAACCGTGACCACAGAAAAATCCTTGTTATTGACGGAAAAACTGCCTTTACGGGGGGGATAAACCTTGCCGATGAATACATCAACGCAAAGGAGCGTTTCGGTCACTGGAAGGATACCGCAATAATGCTTAAAGGGGAGGCTGTAAAAAGCTTCACCATAATGTTTTTACAGAACTGGAATATCTACGAAACCAGGGAAGACGACTATGGCAGATATATCTGCGAGGATTTTCCAGAGCTTGCACAGCTTGACACGGACGGCTACGTCATTCCTTACAGCGACAGTCCTCTTGACAAGGAAAACGTGGGCGAGAATGTCTACATTGATATGCTGTACCGTGCGGAAAGATATGTTCACATAATGACGCCCTATCTCATAATTGACGATGAGATGATAACAGCACTGACCTATGCGGCAAAAAGAGGCGTTGAGGTCTGCATAATAATGCCGCACAAGCCCGATAAAATGTATGCGTATCTTGTGGCGAGGACATATTACGCAGAGCTGATTGCGGCAGGAGTTAAAATCTACGAATATACCCCGGGCTTTGTTCACGCTAAGGTTTTCGTAAGCGATGATATGAGGGCGGTGGTAGGCTCGATAAACCTTGATTACAGAAGCCTGTTCCTGCATTTTGAATGTGCGGCTTACACCTACTGTACACCATCGGTTATAGAGACGGAGAAGGATTATATTGAAACGATGAAAAAATGCACGCTCATAACTCTTGATGATTGCAGAAAATACAACATTTTAAAAAGAATTTCAGGACGCATACTGAGAATATTTGCGCCGCTAATGTAAAATAAAATGAGGGGAGGGCACTTGGATTACAAGTGCGTGAATTTATGAAGCTTGATAGAATGAATATGTTGAAAATAGGGGGTCTGCTTGCTTTTGCGGTACTGCTTTACTGTGCGCTGCAGAATTTAGCGGCGGTAAAGGAAGGCGTGGCAACGGCGGCGTCATACATCAGCCCGTTTGTTGTGGGCGGTGCACTGGCGTTTGTTATAAACGTACCGATGAGAGGGATAGAAAAGCATCTTTTCCCGAATGTAAAAAAGCTGGATAAGGTCAGAAGACCTGCGGCGCTTGTGCTAACGCTGCTTGCGGTGGTGCTTGTAATTGCGCTGGTGTGTCTTGCCGTAATTCCGCAGCTTGGCGAAACTATCGGCACACTTGCTGTAAGAGTGCCTGAATATATGGAAAAGGCAAAGGTGTATATTACGGAATTCCTTGCAAAATACCCTAACTTACAGGAACAGTTTTTAAGCATAAACATTGACTGGGAGGGTATAATCAGCTCTGTTACGGGCTGGCTTTCAAACGGCGTGGTTTCAACGATTGACGTTGTAGGCTCAGCAATAAGCGGACTTGTTTCCGCAGTTATCGGCTTTATTTTTGCGCTGTATATCCTTATTGACAAGGAGCGTTTCGGCAGACAGGCAAGAATGATAGTTTACGGCATTTTCCCCGAAAAGGCGGCTGACAAGATCACAGATGTTGCAGGAATGTCATCAAGAACGTTTGCAAACTTTATTTCGGGACAGTGCCTTGATGCGTGTATTCTCGGCGTACTTTTTGCAATTGCAATGGCAATATTCCGTATGCCGTATATTACACTTGTCAGCGTACTTATTGCATTTACAGCACTTATTCCTGTTGTAGGTGCGTTTATCGGATGCGGTGTAGGTGCATTTCTTATATTTATGCAAAATCCAATGCAGGCGCTGTGGTTTGTGATTATGTTCCTCGTGATACAGCAGGTAGAGGGCAATCTCATTTATCCTAAGATAGTAGGAAATTCTGTGGGACTCCCTGCTATATGGGTGCTTGCAGGCGTTACCATAGGCGGTAAGCTTATGGGCGCTCTCGGTATGCTTGTTATGATACCGCTTACATCTGTGCTGTATGCTCTGTTCAGAGAATATATCGTAAACAGACTCCGCACCAAGGATGTCCGTGTGCAGAAAATGTTCTTTACCAAGGTTAAAAAGCCTGCGGCTGAAACGGCGGCACCGTCGGAAGCACAGCCTGCACCTGAAGAAGTAAAGACAGAAGCTCCCGCTGAACAGCCGAAGCCAGCTGTAAACAGAAACGCTTCAAGGAAGAAAAAGAGAAGATAAAAAGTGTGTGCCCTGAATTATGGCACACACCTAATGAAAAGAGGTTTAATATGGATATAGTTTCCTGCTGTGGTATAATGTGCAGCGAATGTCCCGTTTACATAGCGACTGAGCGTGATGACGACAGTATCAGAAAATATCTTGCAATGCAGTACACACAGGACGGTGCGGTTTTTTATCCCAAGGACATAAACTGTCACGGCTGTCATACGGTTTCTGCCGACCATAACAAATTCGGCAAGGGCTGTGAGATAAGGAAGTGCTGTAAGGCAAAGAGGGTAAAAATCTGTGCCGAATGTACGGAGTACCCTTGCAGTAAAATTGAAGAGTACGTTCCCGAAGGCTGTGAGCACCGTGACAGGCTAGAGGAAATGCACGACGCACTTTATAGCGTATAAAAATACCGCATATATGCAAGTCAGGCATATGTGCGGTATTTTTGCAAATATTACACAATGTAACATAATTTAACCGAATTGTAATTTGAATTAAGAAGTAATATGTGGTATTATAAATATATGTGTTAAAATTTATTTACGGGGGATTTTAAAATGACCGAACAGGGACTCCAGACCCAGATAATACCCAAGGCTAAAGCCGTAATAAATGAGGTAAAAAAAGCCGTTATCGGCAAGGATGATATAATTATAAAAACGCTTCTTGCAATTGCCGCAAAGGGACATATTCTGCTTGACGATATTCCGGGAGTCGGCAAAACGACTCTTGCGGTTGCATTTTCAAAGGCAATGTCACTTGATTACAAGCGTATGCAGTTTACGCCCGATGTTATGCCTGCCGATGTGACGGGCTTTAATATTTACAACAAGCACACGGCACAGTTTGAGTTCAAAGAGGGTGCCGCAATGTGCAGCCTTTTTCTTGCAGACGAAATAAACCGAACATCCAGCAAGACCCAGAGTGCCCTGCTTGAAGTTATGGAAGAGGGTGCGGTCACAGTTGACGGTGTAACGAGAGTCCTGCCACGGCCTTTTATTGTAATTGCCACACAAAATCCTATCGGCTCGGTCGGCACGCAGATGCTTCCCGAATCACAGCTTGACCGTTTTATCGTCAAGCTTTCAATGGGCTATCCAGACATTGAAAGTGAAATTTCCATCTTAAAAAGCAAGTCGGCGTCAAGCGTTACAGACGCAGTAACTCCCGTTGCCACAAGGCAGGATATCATTATGCTTCAGAATGCGGCTGACGAGGTTTTTGCCGATGATAAAATCTATCATTATATTGCTTCACTTTCCGCCGCAACCAGAAATCATCCTATGATAAAGCTTGGTTTAAGTCCGAGAGGTACGGTTGCTCTTGCTTCAATGACAAAGGCTACCGCACTTCTTCACGGAAGAATGTATGCTATTCCCGATGATGTACGCTATATTTTCGGTGACGTTGCGGAGCACCGCATTATTCTTACAGCAAAGGCAAAGGCAAGCGGCGAAACTGTAAAAAGCGTTCTTTCGGATATAATTTCAAGCGTACCCTCTCCTGTGATTTAAGCTTATGAAGATACTGTACTTTATTTTTCTGATAATGTCAGCGGTTTTTTACCTGCTTTTCAGAGGGGACCTGTCATTTGTGCTTTTGCTTACGCTGCTGATTTTCCCTGTGATGATGCTTGTAATGCTTCTTACGGCAAAAATCAGGATAAAGGCGGAGAATTTTCCGCAGAGCTGTGTAAGAGGTGACAAGGCGGCGCTTAAATTCAAGGTGAAAAACCGTATGTTTATCCCCGTTTCAAGCTGTACGATAACGTTTGTTTACAGAATGGCAGGGGACAGCAGGTTTAAAACCTACACAGCCGTACTGCCCCTTAAAGCACGTTCCGAGGAAAATGTTGCCCTTAACATTGCTCCCGAACATTGCGGCACTGTCGAATACAGCGTAAAAAAAGTGAGGGTCTATGACCTTATCGGGCTGTTTTCGAAAAAGATCAAACTTGATTTAAACGGCAGCATTACTGTTCTGCCTAAAGAACTGCCCTGCTGTGTAACACCCGAACAGCTTCCTTCACGTAAGGACGAAAACGGGCTTTTAAATGCAGGAAGCGGAAATGACCCTTCCGAAATCACAGGTCTGAGAGAATATCGTGACGGCGACAGAATGAACCGTATACATTGGAAATTAAGCAGCCGCACCGATGAGCTTATAGTGAAAAATCTTTCCGAGCCGTACAGCGGCAGAATACTTGTAATTCCCGATATAAACGCCTGCCGTACCGCTTCGGAGGCTGATACGGTTATGGACGTTTTCTACTCAATGCTTAAATTTCTTACTGAAAACGAAACGGAAACAGAGATACTTTGCGGCGAGGACGGGCTGCCTGTCAGACATATCGGCGGCAGGGACGATTTTAGTCTGTACATTTCGGAAATGCTTAAGGATAAGCTTCCCTACGGAAAGGATATTTCCCTTGCAGCGGAATTTTCCGAGGTGTGTGCGGCTTATGCGGCAGATGGATTTTCCCATATAATCATAATCACACCGTCCGAAATGCATCCTGTTCTTTCGGAAATAGAGCAAAGCGGATGCAGTGAAAGAATAACCGTCCTTTGTACGGGAAATGGAATTGAAGAGGACAGAAATTCCGACGTTATTGTTTACACGTTAAACAAGGACGGCATAATTGAAATTCCCGAAAGCTTTACTATTTGAACAAAGAGGTAAAAATGAAGAAACTGACGGCAGGCGCAGACGGTATTTCCGTTGAAGCGCTTCTTTATACGGACAGAAAGTCCGAAAAACTGAATATTCCTGCCGCAGTAAAAACGCTTGTTGCGGCGGCAGGTGCGGCAGGAAGTGCAGGCTGTTTTTTAAGCTGTATCGACACAGGTGTAAAAATGTGGCTTGCCATACTTATTGCGGTGTTTTCCTGCTTTCTTTTCGGCACGGCGATGACTCTTAAAGGGAAGTATGCGTTATTTGCGACAGCAGGCGTTTTTGCGGTGTACATTGCCGCAGTTTACAGATTAAAATACAGCTTCTGCAACGGTCTTGCAAATGTGATGAATATTTATGCCGCAAGGGTGGACGCTTCTTTCAGGAAAAAGGATTTTCTGATACTGCTTTCACCTGAGTCGGCGGCGGAAGATACAGGCGTGTTTATTTCGCTGACGGTTATTTTTATGAGTGCGGTGTACTGCTGGGGAATTGTACGGCATAACAGTCTGCCTGCGGTGCTGGCTGTGTCCGTACCGCCTGTTGAGCTGTGCCTGTACTTCGGTCTGACACCTGATTATGCGGCTTTCTTTGCGGTAATTGCAAGCTGGTTTGCGGTATTTGCGGCAGATTTAAGCACTCCCGACAACAGTAAAGTTTATCGTAAAGCTTCATCACAATGCGGACTGACAGCCGCCGCCGCAGTATTTTTATGCGGAATGTGCGCCGTGCTTTTTGTGCAGTTAAGCGGATATACACGACCTGACAAGGTAAACGAAATCACCGACCGTGTGGTTGATTACGTTCAGGGGGGCGGCCTTGAAGAGGCCATCGAAGAAATACGCACCATCGAAATCATCAGGCGTGACAGCGCAATAAACCACGGCAAGCTGGGCGATAACGGAAACATAACCTTCAGCGGTGAAACTGCCCTTGAGGTAACAATGCCTAAAACGGCAGAAACCGTTTATCTGCGTGGTTTTGTAGGGTCTGTCTATACGGGGGACAGCTGGGAGCAGCTTCCTCAAAGCAAACTGAGAGAGCTTGAACAGATAAACGGAAATTTTGAAACCGAGGGTATGAACAGCCTTCTTTTAAGCAGTTACAATCTTAAACTTACATCGGCAGGCTTAAAGGAGCACTCCTTCTCGGTGAAGAATATCGCCGCAAATGACAGCTATCTTTATATGCCCTATAATCTTGTACCCGAAAGCGTTTCACGTTACAGAATAGCCGATGACGTATTTCCGTCGGACGGTGCGGAAAGCTGGTTCGGACGCTGTTACAGTGACCCGACTTCCCTTTACGGCTACCGTATGCTTTTAAATACGGCGTGGCTTATCCCCGACTATACTCTTTCACAGGATTACAGCTCCTACCGTAATTTTGTCTATGATAACTATCTTGATATACCAGATGATTTTAAAGCCGCAGACGAGGTGTTTACTGAACGGTACTATGACTTTATAACTGCCGAAGCCGAAAGCGAGGGCAAGAGTACTCTTACCGACTCGGTAGTTTTCGGAAGAAAGCTTTACTATATCCGTTCCTGGCTGCGTGACAACTGCCAGTATTCCTTAAACGCAGGCAAGCTTCCGTCGGGAAGGGATTTTGCGGATTATTTTGTAACGGAAACAAAAAAAGGCTCCTGCTCGCATTTTTCATCGGCGGCTGTGCTTCTGTGCAGATATGCGGGAATTCCTGCACGCTATGTTGAAGGATATGTTGTAAAGCCTGCGGATTTTGACCCTGAGGCGGCATTCGGCTCGTCCTGTACGGTCGATGTTACCGACGCAAGAGCTCACGCCTGGGCAGAGATTTTCGTTGACGGCTTCGGCTGGTACCCTATGGAGTTTACATCAGGCTACGGAAACATTATGACAGCTGTAACAACACAGCCTGTTACGGAAGAAATCACCGAAAGCGAAACGGAAGAAAGCACTTTTACCGAAGTGACAGAAGCTGAAACTTACACAGAGCAACAAACGGCGGCAAGCGGTGATAATATTGCAACCACTATAACAGGCACACAGGAAAGTACAGAAGCACAGCCTGCTGTAACCTCCGCACCTGCACAGACGGAGCCTGCAAACGAACAGCAGACCTCCCGTACCGAAGCAACAGGCGGAGTAGGCTTCAGCCTTTTCGGAGGAGCAGAGGACAGTGAAAAGAAATACAGCGTAGTTTATGACCTTACGGCTGTGCTTGGAATTTTATCGGTACTGTGTTTTGCGGTTGCATTTATATGCATAAGACGTGCGGTGCTTGTGAAACGCAGCAGAAGCGTAAGAGATTATGAAAGCAAAGATGCGGTAAAGAAAATCTACCGACGTTTCAGAAAGCTTGTCCGTGCCGCAGGACTTCCCGAATGTAATGGAACGGACTACGGTGAATATGCTGAAATCCTGTCACGGAACAGCCTTTTTGCAGACGGTGCCGCTGAAAGGATAATTTTCACCGCACTCAAGGCAGAATTCGGCGGCGACAGCTTAAGCGGCGAAGAGGTAAAGGAAATGTACCGCACCGTAAATACGGCTGTAAAGAAGTATCTTTCGGGACTTAACCGCTTCCGCAGATTTACAGCGGAATATATAATCGGTATCGTATAAAGGCGGTATTGCGTGAAAATCTTCTCTGTTTTTGCGGCAGAGAAGATTTTTTATTTAAAATAATCGGCGTAAACGGCTAAGAATATAGCATATACGTCAAAAATTCAGCAGACTATTGAATTAAAGTGCAGATTGTGATATAATAACATTAATTATTTTTTTACGGGAGTGCTCTTATGAAAATTGTAATGCTTGAAGCTTCTACCGTGTCAAGAAATGATATTTCCTTTGAGGAAATCTACAAGCTGGGCGAGGTTACTGAATACCCCCTTACCCCTGTTGACAGGATAGTTGAATATATCGGCGATGCTGAAGCTGTTCTCTGCAATAAAACACCATTTACGGCAGAGGTGCTTGAAAAGTGTCCCAATCTTAAATATATCGGCGTTTGCGCTACGGGCTACAACAACGTTGACATTGAAGCCGCAAACCGTCTCGGAATAACCGTCTGCAACGTTCCCGCATATTCGGATTCATCCGTTGCACAGCAGGTTTTCTCCTACATTTTACGCTACTCAAACCGCACGGCGGCGTATAACCGCTTTGTTCACGACGGAGGCTGGGTACGCTCGGAAACCTTCTCTGCCTTTGAGTTCCCCACAACCGAGCTTGCAGGCAAGACCCTCGGTATCGTAGGCTACGGCAGAATAGGCCGCACGGTCGCAAAAATTGCCCACGCCTTCAATATGAACGTTATCGTAAACACCCGTACAGCAAAGCAGGACTCCACCGTCAAGTTTACCGACCTTAAGGAGCTGCTTCAGAAATCGGACTTTATTACGCTTCATTGTCCTCTTACGCCCGAAACGGAACAGCTTATCAACCTTGATGCACTTAAGCTGTGCAAGCCGACGGCTGTGCTTATCAACACATCAAGGGGCGGAGTTATAAACGAAGCTGACCTTGCTTATGCTTTAAACAACGGAATTATTGCAGGTGCAGGGCTGGACGTTCTCTGTCAGGAGCCGATGGCAGCGGATAATCCTCTGCTCAATGCAGACAACTGCATAATCACGCCTCACGTTGCGTGGGCACCTCTTGAAGCAAGACAGCGCCTTATGAAAATCGTTGCAGACAATCTTGCCGCTTATAAGCAGGGCAGACCTATAAATACTGTTAATTAAGGAGATTTTTGAAATGTACAACATAGAAAACAAAAAGCGTGTCGTAATCAAAGTCGGCACATCTACTTTAACACATAAGACAGGCCGTCTTAACATCCGCCGTATGGAAAAGCTGGTAAAGGTCATTGCCGATATTCAGAACAGCGGCAGAGAGGTTATCCTCGTATCATCGGGTGCTATCGGTCTTGGTATGGCAAAGCTCGGTATGCAGAAGCGTCCTACCGAAACACGTCTTAAGCAGGCGTGTGCGGCTGTCGGACAGTGTGAGCTTATGTACATATACGACAAGCTTTTCGGTGAATACAACCTTACCGTTGCACAGCTTCTTCTCACAAAATATGTTATCGAGGGACCGCGTAAGAACAATATCATCAATACCGTTGAAGAGCTTGTTCAGCATCACGTTATCCCTGTTGTAAACGAAAACGACACCGTTGCAATTGATGAGCTTGAGCTTGAATTCGGTGAAAATGATACACTTGCAGCACAGGTTGCACTTCTTTGCAATGCCGACCTGCTTATTATTCTTTCCGACATTGACGGCTTCTATAATGCAAATCCTAAGCTTGACCCCGATGCGAAGCTTATTCCGCTTGTAAATGAAATCAACGACGATGTAAGAAAGCTTGCAGGCGACGCTGTTTCAGGTCTGGGTACAGGCGGTATGATAACAAAGCTCAATGCCGCAGAAATGGTTATGAAGGAAGGCGTTGATATGGCGCTTCTCAATGGCAGAAATCCTGCTATTCTTTACGACCTTTTCGACGGCAAGGAAGCAGGCACAGTATTTACAAACGATAAATAAAACAGGAGGTACCCGTTATGAATTACGCAGAAACCCTCGGACAGAAGGCTAAAGCCTGTGAAAAGGCTGCCGCAAATGCGTCCACTATGCTTAAAAATCAGGCTCTTGCAGAGATTGAAGCCGCTTTAAGAGCAGGCGTTGATACAATTCTTGAAGCAAACGAAAAGGACCTTAAGGCTGCTGCTGAAAACGGTATGTCCGAAGCTATGCAGGACAGATTACGTCTTACAGCTGAGCGTGTAAACGGCATTGCCGACGGCGTTGCTGACGTTATCAAGCTTGACGACCCTATCGGCAACATCGACAGCGGTACTGTACGCCCCAACGGTATGACAATTACAAAGGTAAGAGTGCCTCTCGGTACTATTGCAATAATTTTCGAGTCCCGTCCTAACGTTACCGTTGACGCTGCCGTACTCTGCCTTAAATCAGGCAACGTTGTAATTTTAAGAGGCGGTAAGGAAGCTTACCACTCAAACAAGTGCCTGTGTGAGATTATGAGAGGTGCTGTTGCAAAGGCAGGTCTTCCTGAGGACGTTATCCAGTTTGTTGACGACACTTCAAGAGAGGTTTCAACTCAGCTTATGAAGTGCAGCGGCTACATTGACGTGCTTATCCCAAGAGGCGGCGCAGGACTTATCCGTGCGGTAATGGAAAATGCAACCGTACCTGTAATTGAAACGGGCGTAGGCAACTGCCACATTTACGTTGATGAAACAGCTGACCCTGATATGGCTGTAAGCATTGTAAACAACGCAAAGACAAGACGTGTTTCCGTATGCAATGCGGCTGAGTCACTTCTTGTAAACGAAAAATGTGCAGATAAAATTCTCCCTCTTATCAAGGCTAAGCTTGATGAAAAGAATGTTGAGATAAGGGGCTGTGAAAAGACAGCGGCTATCCTTGGTGACAGCGTTGTTCCTGCAACAGAAGAGGATTACGCAACAGAATTCCTTGATTATAAGATTTCGGTAAAGGTAGTTGCAGACCTTGACGAGGCTATTGCTCATATAGACCGTTACTCCACACATCATTCCGAATGTATCGTAACAAACTCCCTTGACAATGCGGAGCGTTTCAGAAAGGAAATCGACTCTGCCGCAGTTTATGTAAACGTATCTACTGCATTCACAGACGGAGGTATGTTCGGTTTCGGCGCAGAAATCGGTATTTCCACACAGAAGACTCACGCAAGAGGACCTATGGGACTTCGTGAGCTTACATCAATGAAATATCTTATCTCAGGTAACGGTCAGATAAGAAGCTGACTGAGTTTAATCGGAAAGGAGCGTTTATGGAAAACGAAAACAAGGATTTTTTCGATTATGACAGCTACATAAAGTCAAAGGGCAAAAAGAAAAACAACAAGAAAAAAAGCCGTTCTGCACAGAACGAAAAAAAGAGTACATCTCCTGCAGCCGAGAAAAATCATATTGCAGAGGATACTCTTGATAAAATAAAGGAAGAGGGCAGGGAGTCCATAGAAAACATCAAGAAGATGTTTGATGACGCATTAAGTGAAAATGCCGCAGAAATGGCTGAGCTTGTGACCGAGGAGGTTTCTCCCGAAATTCCTGTGGTTTCTATGAGCGGCTCTAAAAAATACTTTATTCTCGGTATAGTGATAAGCATTTTTACTGTAATAGGCATTATCTCCACATTAAGCTTTTCCGTTGATAAAATCAAGGCGTTTGCGGATAATACACAGCAGAAAAATGAGTTTGCAAAGTTCATTTACCCTATTGTAATATGCGACCCCGCACCATTTGACCAGACGGTAAAGCTGAGAAGCGATACCCTTATTACAGCGGCAATGTGGGACATTATTCTTTACGAGGACAAATCAAAATATGAGCGTGACTTTGACTATCTCATAATCCCGGAGGTGGACGTTGAAAAGCACGCTACCAAGCTTTTCGGCGATGGTTTAAGCTTTGAGCATCAATCCATATTAAATACCGAAATAGGTTTTTACTATGAGGAGGATAAGAGTTCATACCGTATCCCGTCAAATCCGAGATATTTCACATATTCGCCGTATATTGAAAATATCGAGCGTGTAGGTGAAAGATATACCCTTACGGTAGGCTACGTTTCGCCGTCGCCTGCGTGGCTTTCACTGACCTCAGAGGAAGAGCCTACACCTGAAAAATACGTTGAGTATGTAGTTTCGAAGCGTGGGGACGAGTATACACTTATGGCAATAAGTCAGCCTGAGCACGAAAAAATGGATACGATAGGCTTGTAAAAATAACAGGTGCAATCCGATATGGACTGCACCTGTTTTGATTTTTTAATTATGCTGACCGTAAATAGAGAGAAGCTCTTCGGAAAAGCCTTCGCCGTCCTTTACGAAAAGGGGAGGCATAACCTTCATAAACGGCTTGCTTCCGAGCTTTCCTTCGATAAGGAAAAGCCACGGTGCCGTGTCAGCGCTCTTGCTTACAAAGCGGAGAAGCTTCGGCTCGATGTTGTTTTCACGCATTGCGCAGATTACATCTGCAAGCCTTTCGGGACGGTTGCAGATGCACAGCTTACCGCCGAATTTAAGCAGCTTCGACGCCGCCCTGCACACATCGTTTATGTTGCATAAAATTTCGTGGCGGGCTATTTTCTGTGCTTCTCCAAGGCTTTCAATGCCTGCGTTTGCGGCTTTGTAGGGCGGATTGCAGGTTACAACGTCAAATGTACCCTTGGGGCAGTCTTCCCACAGCTCCTTTAAATCTGCTCTGACGGGGTGCAGACTTGCAAGGCTGTTCTTTTCAACGGAAATGTTGAACTGTTCGATAGCCTGCTCCTGAATGTCCACGCCGTAGATTTCCTTAGGTGAAAATTTTATGTGCATAAGCATTGGAATTATGCCGCAGCCTGTGCCTAAATCGCAGACCTTGTCCTTATGACGGGGCTTTGCAAAATCAGCAAGCAGAAAAGCGTCCGTACCGAATTTATGCTCCTTTGATACGCATATTTCAATGTTGTTGTCCAAAAGCTCAAATGAAAATTCCGACATCTGTAAACTTAACTCCTTTGATGTTTGATTTAACCTACCATAATTCTGCCTTCGGGGTAAACCTCGTTTTTACCCTGCTTTGCATTTTTTAATGAAAGGGAAAGCGCAAAGGATACAGGTCCCACACGTCCGATGAACATTATAAGACAAAGCAGAAGCTTGGAAAACGTTCCGCACTGAGCCGTAACTCCCGTGCTTAAGCCTGTGGTTGAAATTGCGGAAGTTATTTCAAAAGCAGCGTCAAGTCCTGCCACGTTTTCATTCATAAATGTAATTGCGACTGAAGAAACCATTATTATGACAATAAAGATAAAAATGATTGCAAGGGATTTGTAAACAAGCTCCTTGTCGATTTTTCTGTTCATTATAATGGTGTCCTGCTTGTTTGTTATTACGCTGAAAACAGTCATTATAACAATTGCAAAGGTTGTGATTTTGATACCGCCGCCTGTTGAGCCGGGGGCAACACCTACAAACATATAGAAAATTGATATGAGTTTTGTGAGGGGAGTCATTGATGCAATATCAATGGAATTAAAGCCGGCGGTTCTTAATGTAACAGAGTTGAAGAAACTGTTGCCAAGTTTGTAAAGGAAGCTGTGACCTCCCAAGGTTGACGGATTATTCCATTCAAGTATAATAGTAAAAAGTGTTCCTGTTGCAATCAATACAGCTGTGTAAAGCAAAACTATTTTTGTCTGAAGAGCAAGATGTTTATTTTTTTTATAGTTTATAACATCGTTCCAGACAAAAAAGCCAAGCCCTCCCGAAATTATCAGAAGAGGTATAACAATTACCGTTATTGGGTCATCAGAAAGCGAGGTAACGCTTGAAAAAGGTACATCAACCATTCCAAGCACGTCAAAGCCTGCATTGCAGAATGCGGTTACGGCAAGATAGCAGGATATATAAATTCCTTTAGCACCGAATTTTGGGACATACGATGTCATGAGAAGGATAGCACCTGCCAGTTCACAGGCAAAGGATATGCTTACAATGGATTTAACAAGGTATTTAACATCGTAAAATCCTGATGTGTTTACCGATTCAGAGGCAACCTGCATTGAGCGAAGCTCAACCTTTTTATTAAGCATAAACGCAAAAAATGAAGCGAATGTAATCAGGCCGAGTCCTCCGACCTGTATCATAGCAAGAATGACAAGCTGTCCGAAGGTTGTCCAGTAGGTTCCCGTGTCAACATCCACAAGTCCTGTAACGCAGGTAGCGGATACGGCTGTGAAAAAGGCAGTAACCGGGTTGGTGAAGTTTCCCTCAGCAGAGGAAAACGGCATCATAAGCAATATTGTTCCAACTGCAATGACCGCCAGAAAGCTTAAAGAAATGATGGCGGTTGAGTTGAAGTTCCTTTTTTTCTGTTTAACGTAAGGCATAAATCTGCTCCTGTTTTAATAATGATTAATTTATTATACCACATACCGCACTTTAAATCAATCAGAAACGGTTTATTTTTCTGTATTCACCCGAAGTCATACCGGTGCGCTGTCTGAATTGGCGGATGAAATGTACGTCATTTTCATAGCCGCACAGCTCGGAAATTTTTTTTACGGAAAGGGTGGTATTGAGAAGAAAATACTTGGCTTTTTCGATTCTTGCGGTAATAACGTCCTCAAAGCAGCTTACGCCGAATTCGCTTTTGTAAAGTGTCTGAAAATGTGACGGACTAAGGGAAAGCCTGTTTGCAAAGTCGCTTATGCTGCCGTATTCCGCAGGACTGCGGTAAATGTCAGCTCTTAATGTGCATAAAGCGTTGTAATGGGGAGAGTGTCGGATACTTAAATCTGCACCGCCGCCTAACTTTGCCATAAGAAGCTTAAGGAGCAGGTCGGTACATTCCTCTTTGTTGTAATCTTCCGAAACAGACTCCACGCTTAACTGTGTAAGTATGCCTTCAACCGAGGATATATCAGTTATATTTATCAGTGTTTCAAAGGGGAGATTTACACGTTTGAGAAAGGCGGTATCATCAGAGCAGTCGAAATGTACCCAGTGGTTGATATAATCAGTACCGTCAGCACCGTATTTCTGAAGTGAAAATTTATCATAAACAATGGCTGTATCAGGGCTTACAGATGTAAATTCTCCGTTGATTTCGACCCTTGCGGCGGATTTGAAAATTATCAGCAGATTATCTCCCGATCCGTTGGGACGGTCAATCAGAAAGCTGCTGTCGTAGCGGTAGTCGATACCGAGTGCGTGAAGTTTCGTTTCTATCACTCCAATCGTAGGATATATCAGTTATAAAAGTATTATACATCATTGCAAAATTTTATGCAAGGTGTAAAATATAATTATAATATCATTTTATCGGGAGTGAGTGCTTGAAAAGATTAAAATTCAGATGTCCCTTTAAAGGCTATGGCTTCAAAATTACGATAGTGTCTATGATTTTATCAATTTTTACGGCACTTGGAATGCTAATACTGTTTGCAGAAAAAAATGTTGATTACCTGCTGCCGTTTGTTATAATTCCCTTTATCCTGATTGAAATGTTGGCGTATTTGTTTGTTAACCGTATAAGTTCAGAGGAAAAAGAGCTTATAGCCGAAGCTGATGAACTTTGTTGGGAAAGCTTGGACAATTGGATGTATGAAGCGGTAAAAGACAAATACAGAATTAATTGGATTGTTTTTATAATATTGTGTGTGTTGGCAGCAACTTTTTTTGTGGTATACTTTATTAAAACAAAGAACCTTGTGACATCATTTATGCTGTTTGTAACATTTGCAGCGGCAATATTTATATGGCTTGGAGTCAGCGCATTTCTGCGTAAAAGATGGTCAGCTATTGACAGCACTGCCGAATGTACCGTACTAAAATCGCACCATATTTACACTGTAAAATCTTACGGAAGAGGCAGGGTTTATTACGATAATTACTATGTTTTTTATACACCCAATGGCAGACTTGTGCTAAAAAAAGAGCAGGAAAACTGCAGCAAGGTCTGCGTTATAAAGTTTAACGGAATGATAACATATATTGAGTATGCGGAAAAAAGACAATATACTTACAGCAATTTATAAAAGGAGAGGTACTATGAAAAAAATCAGCGCACTTATCAACACAAAAGATGTAAAAGGACACATCAGCCCTGAAATTTACGGACACTTTTCAGAGCATCTGGGCAGATGTATCTACAACGGAATTTATGTTGGAGAGGACTCCTCAATTCCGAATGTAAGAGGTATCAGAACGGACATCGTTGAAGCGTTCAGAAAGATAAAAATGCCTGTGCTCCGCTGGCCGGGCGGCTGTTTTGCTGACGAATACCACTGGAAGGACGGTATCGGCGATAAGTCAAAGCGCAAGAAGATGATAAACACAAACTGGGGTCACGTTACAGAGGACAACTCCTTCGGCACACACGAATTCTTTGACCTTTGCGAGCAGGTAGGCTGTGAGCCGTATCTTGCGGGAAATTTAGGCAGCGGCACTGTAAGCGAGCTTGCGGAATGGGTAGAATACTGCACCTTCGACGGTGTATCTCCTATGGCAGATTTAAGAAAGGAAAACGGCAGAGAAAAGCCCTGGAAGCTTAAATATCTCGGTATCGGCAACGAAAACTGGGGCTGCGGCGGAAATATGCGTCCCGAATATTACGCTGACGAATACAAGCGCTACCAGACCTTCTGCAGGAATTTCAGCGGCAACGAGCTGTTTAAAATTGCCTGCGGTCCGAATGCAAACGACTACAACTGGACCGAGGTAATTATGAAAAATCTGAACAAGTGGAACACAAGGGGCATTTCCCTTCATTACTATACAGTTCCGACAGGGGACTGGAGCAAAAAAGGAAGTGCAAGGGATTTCTCTTCCGACGAGTACTACTCCACAATTTCAAAGACCCTTTACATTGACGAGCTTATCACCCGTCACAGCGAAATTATGAACCGTTACGACTACGAAAACGAAATTGCCCTTATCGTTGACGAATGGGGCTGCTGGTATGATGTTGAGGAGGGTACTAACCCGGGCTTCCTTTATCAGCAGAATACAATGCGTGACGCAATTGTTGCGGCGTGCAACCTTAACATTTTCAACTCCCACAGCAAGCGTGTTAAAATTGCAAATCTTGCACAGGCAGTAAACGTGCTTCAGTCACTTGTGCTTACTGAAGGCGAAAAGATGGTGCTTACACCTACATATCACGTTTTTGACCTGTTCAAGTCACATCAGGACGGCGACGCTGTTTACAGCTTCGTTGAAAACTGTGAAGCAGGTGAAAACAACAAGGTGCCTATGGTTTCCTGCTCAGCTTCCGTAAAGGACGGCAAGCTTACCGTTACAATGGCAAACTGCTCAATTGATGATGAAGCAGAGATAAGCTGTGAAATTGCAGGTATGAACGTAAATTCCGCTTCCGCTGAGATCCTCACCGGTGACTGCCACGACCTCAACGATTTCGACACACCCGAAAAGGTAAAGCCTGCACCGTTCAGCGTTTCCATAAACAACGGCAGCTTAAATATGACAGTACCGCCTTGCTCTGTTGTATCGGTAGTTCTTGAATGAGCCGTCCGTTCTGTAAAAAATGCTTTCTTGAGGAGATCGACTACGACGGTGTTTACAGAAGCATAAGGGAAATGATAGACGCACTTCCCGAAGAAAAACGTGCCGATGAAACCGAGTACCGCCGCCGTCTTAACATATGCGGCACCTGTGAAAGCTTAAACGAGGGTGTATGTATGAAATGCGGCTGCTTTGCTGAACTCAGGGCGGCAAAGTCTGATATGGGATGTCCCCACGAAAAGCATTACTGGTAATAAAATCAAACTGCCTTTTGGAATTTAAATCCGAAAGGCAGTTTTGTTAATATTTAATAAAAAAGGTTGAAGTTTTGATTGTAATATGTTATAATTGCGAAAATGGAGTACATTACATATAATAAAGGAGTATTGATATGGGTATTATAAACAGCAAAGAGGAATTCGCAGGAAGAATAAAGCGTGTTCTTGTTACGGAAGAGGAAATAAGACAGGCAGTAAAGGAAACAGGAAAAGAGATAAGCGATTCCTATGACGGCAGACCTATATTGCTTGTCAGTATATTAAAGGGTGCATTTGTGTTTATGGCAGACCTTTGCCGTGAAATAAACGTACCGTGCGAGATAGGCTTTATGTGTGCTAAAAGCTATTATAACGGTACAGTTTCAAGCGGCGCTGTAAAAATTACAATGGACCTTGAACAGGACATAAGCAAGTATCACGTTATTATTGTCGAGGATATTATCGACACGGGCAGGACCCTGAGCGATGTTGTAAAACTTCTTAAGGCAAGAAACCCGATTTCTCTTAAGGTTATAACTTTGCTGGACAAGCCTGCAAGAAGAAAGGTTGACTTCAAGGCTGACAAGGCTCTGTTTACAATTCCCGATTATTTTGTAATAGGCTACGGACTTGACTGCGGCGAGTATTACCGCAATCTGCCGTATATTGCCGAATATGATGAAAAGGGTGAATAATATGCTTGAAAAGATGTTTAAACTCAAAGAAAACAATACCAACGTAAAAACGGAAATTACCGCAGGTATCACAACATTTATGACAATGGCGTATATTCTTGCTGTAAATCCGAGTATCCTCAGCGAAGCAGGAATGGACTCCACAGCAGTTCTTCTTGCAACCTGTATAGCCTCCTTTATCGGTACAGCCTGTATGGCATTTATGGCAAACCTGCCTTTTGCTCTTTCAGCAGGTATGGGACTTAACGCTTTCCTTACGTACACCGTTGTTCTCGGCTTCGGTTATACCTGGCAGGTGGCGTTGCTGGCGGTCTTTATTGAAGGTATAATTTTTATTATTCTTTCCGTTACAAATATCCGAGAGGCAATTTTCAATTCCATTCCGTTTCCTCTTAAAAATGCGGTTTCGGTAGGTATCGGACTTTTTATCGCGTTTATCGGACTTCAGAACGCAGGTCTTGTTGTTGCAAATTCATCTACTCTGGTTTCCATTGTAAGCTTTACGGATAACTTTTCCACAGCAGGAATATGCGCTCTGCTTACTGTAATCGGTACGTTTATCACAGCAATTCTTTATATCAAGAATTTCAAGGGTGCAATTCTGATAGGCATTATAGGAACCTGGGTTATGGGTATCATTTGCCAGCTTACGGGTATTTATGTACCTGATGCTGCAAACGGTTATTATTCACTTCTCCCTGCATTTGAAATGACCGACTTCTCAAAGCTTGGCGAAACCTTTGGTCAGTGCTTCAATGTTGATTTGAGCAACGTAGGTATCTTTAACTTTATCGTTGTAATTTTCTCATTTCTCTTTGTTGACCTTTTCGATACACTGGGCACACTTATCGGCGTAAGCACAAAGGCAGGTATGCTTGATAAGGACGGCAAGCTTCCTAAAATCAGACCCGCACTTCTTGCAGACGCTATCGCAACAAGCTCAGGCGCTATCCTCGGTACATCTACAACAACAACATTTGTAGAGTCCTCAGCAGGCGTTGCGGCAGGCGGCAGAACAGGTCTTACTTCTCTTACAACAGCCGTTCTGTTTCTTATTTCAATGCTTTTTGCTCCTATTTTCACAGCTATCCCGTCCTTTGCAACAGCTCCTGCACTTATTGTTGTAGGCTTCCTTATGTTCAGCAACATTTCCGAGCTTAAGCTTGACGGAAGCAACTACAACACAGCGATCCCTGCGTATCTCTGCATTATCGCAATGCCCCTCTTTTACAGCATTTCCGAGGGAATTTCAATCGGTGTTATCTCTTATGTTGTAATTAACCTTGTATGCAAGAAATATAAGGAAATCAACCCTGTAATGTACGTTCTTGCGGTACTGTTCATACTTAAATATATTTTCTTATAATTCCAAAAGTCCTCTGTCTGAAAGACAGGGGACATTTCAGATTGTCGAAAAAGATATAGCTATATGTAATAATGCAGAAACTTTAGGGGACGCCCTCTCTTGCAGGGCGTCCCCTCTTCAAAAACAGTCCACTGGACTGTTTTTGAATTCACCCCTTGCGGAGCGCCTCTAAGGCAAGGAATTTCGCCCTCTGCG
>JAFQUQ010000025.1 GCA_017408395.1 Oscillospiraceae bacterium | reverse complement strand
GCAGCTGGAAAGTGAAACAACAATTGCGGAGTCAACTTCAACCGCAGCCGAAACGGTAACAGCGGCATCAACGCAAAAAGCAGCAGAGGCAACAGCCGCCGAAACCACTGCTTCGGCAACAACTGAGGAAACAACAACTGAAACCACCACCGAAGAAACAACCGAGCAGACAACAACAGAAACCACAACGACAACAGCTGAAACGACCACAACAGCCGAAACAACTGTTGAAACAACAACAGCCGAAACAACTGTTGAAACAACAACAGCCGAAACAACAACCACCCCAGCCGAAACAACGGAAATAGTCACGGAATTCACTCTGACAGATAACGATCTGGAATTGCTGATGAATATGCCTGAGATTGTTTTTGTAATGACGCATGATTTTTCAAATGTTTATCGTGAAGGCTCTGATGAATATTACAAAAATATATGCGGCACATATGTTACTAATAAGGGTGAGTTAAAAAAATTTGATTTTAATAAAATAGATCCCCATGTTAACTATAGCTTACCTGATGTCTATGATCAGATTGAAGAAGCAACCTGTGATGATGAAGTTATAACAGAAAAGATACGTTTAGACGAATTACTGGATTATTACGAACTTCTGAAAAAGGTTGATAAAGATGCTGAAATGGATAGTTATCATAGTTATGCAGATGCTATACAAGGACATTACAACTATTACGGTGTTCGAAGTAATGAAGATGGCACACAGGAAATAGTATATTTAAGCGGCGGCGGAGATTGGATTTGTGAAACGACAGATGAGAATGCAGAAGAACTTTATTATACTATTGGAATGTTGCTTGAAAGTTGTTGGAGGAAAGTAAAATGAATAGACGTATTATAAGTATTTTATTAACGGTATTGATGATTATTGGTTTAATGCCAAACGAGTTAAATGCATAAATATATCATCACATTTACGGTTATAACAGCTGTAAATGTGATTTTTTTCATAGAAACAGCGTTATTGCAAAAATTCATAAAAAAGTAATTGACAGGACAGTTTTTTTATGCTAAATTTATATTAATAAATGTATGGAAACGATTACTTGAAGCATTTACCTTGTTTTAAGCTTAATTCAATGAAAGGCGGTTTTTACTATGGCAGATAAAATTTACGGCATTCATATGGGCGCAGCAAAGTGTGCGGTTGACCTTGGTGACGGCTCCGAAAGAGGAGAGTACGTTAATCAGGACTATATCCTCCACAAGCTCGGCAGACCTCACCGTGCGATTTCACTTATGTACTGCTACTATCCACTCGATAAGGAATTCCCCGGCAGAATTTCCGAGGTTATGAAGGACGCTGAAATTTCCTTCCAGTGGGACTATCCTTACGATGACTATTTTACATATAAGGGCGGTCTTGAAGGCAACACAGAGGGCGAGCCGTTTAATTATATGCGTGATGTTCGCCGTCACGGTCAGGACGTTAACCTTACTCTTACCGTTGACCCGCACGTTTCAGACGAACAGCTTATTGCAATCGCAAAGGATCTCCGTCCTTTCGGCAGAATGTTCCTCCGTATAAACCACGAAGCAACAGGCAACTGGTTCTCCTTCAACAAGAGATGCTCCTATCAGGAGGTTGCTGACTTCTTTGTACGCTTCTCCGATATTATCCACGAATATGCTCCTAACGTTAAGACAGTTATCTGCATCGGCGGTATCGAGCACCCCGAAAACGGCGAGGAAATGGAAAAGGAAAAGGAATTTGCACAGTGTATTCCTGCCGCTGACATCTGGTCCGTTGATAAATATATGGCACTCCACTGGGGCTGGCCTTATGACGTTGCTGAAACAGGCGGCACATCACATTCCCGTTCCACAGTTGAGCGTACCTACGAGCTTACAAAGTTAAGCTATGAGCGTTACAAGTACCTTAACGGCGGTGAAGGCAAGCCTATGACAATGGCTGAATTCAACGCTGACGGCGACGTAACAGGTCCTTACGACCAGGCTCAGATGGTAAAGGAATTCTGCGATAAGCTTGCTGCTGAAAAGGCAGACTGGTTCAGCGGATTTACAATGTACCAGTTCCGTGACAGAGGCAGACTGGGCCTTGAAATCGAAGACCCAAACAACTCAGAGGTTGGTATCGAACAGCCTGTTCTCTCAACTTACAAGGAAATCATCCACAGCGAATGGTTCTCACCTGAAATGAAGACAGGCGATGAAATAACACTTCCTGTAACACTCCGCTGGGGCGGCTCCGAGGACGCAGACGGTCTTGCAATTCCTCTCCACTTTGAAAAGAATCCGCACTTCTGCGAAATCGTATTTGACGATGAAGACGACGGAAACTATATGCTTGAAATCAACGGCAAGTGGTTCTACAAGTCCCCTGAGGCAAGAACTATTGATATGATGGCTGCATTCTTTGAAAAGCCTCTGGACGGCGAATGTGATATGACTCTCAAGCTTTTCGCACCTCCTGCAAGCGGTGAAAATGATACTGCACAGGGCGATGACTGGGACATCAACTACTACTACACAATCAAGAAGCTTCCAAAGATCCGTATTCTCTGCGGACCTGTTGAAAAGTAAATAAAATTTAAACTGCTGCAAAGTTTTCACCTTGCAGCAGTTTTTTTGCTTAAATTAAATTATTCGTTGTAAACAGCAAGCTCCTGGTCGATAATGTCGCTGTATGTGTCCTTACACTGTGCCCAGTTTTCAACAACGCCGTTTGCGATACCCTCATAGATGTTGGAGATTATCGCACCGTCGCCGCTGTCGGTTGCACTCATTACGGTGCTGATACCGTAGCCGTAGTCAAATACCTGTGTAAACTGTTCAGGGTCGTAGAAATTCATAACCAGGTCGTACATATCTTCTGTCCAGTTAGGATTGTTTTCGAGGTATTTTGCCTTAGCGGTTTCAACATAGCTTTCTTCAACGTATTCCTTACGGCAGCATTCAAGCCATATCTTTACAGCGTCAGCCTTTTCCGAGCCTGCAACCCACATATAGGAGTGGAGAGCGTTTGAAGTGTAGTAGGTATCGGAATCGGGAGCCTTAGGGAACGGTACTATCTGAATTTCGCAGTCGGAACGGTTTTTCTGAGCGTTTTCGTAAGCCCAGGTACCCATACCGTAGAAAGCGTACTTGTCATCTGCAAAAGCGGCACTGTCGGAAACCCAGCCCGGCTCGATGAGAGCGTTCTTTGTAAGGTCTTCAAGTACCATCTGTGCCTTTTCGATAGCGGCACTCTTTATGTTGTTTGTAAAGGTCTTGCCGTCATATTTTACAACTGTTTCACCTGATGTAAATACGAAAGCGTTTGACCACCAGCCTGCGATACCCTTACGGTTGAGAGGGTCTGTTTCAACGTACTGCTTCATAATGGAAACGAAAGCGTCCCAGTCCCAATCGCCGTTGAGGTAGAGGTCATACGGGTCGTCGAGTCCCTCATTTTCATAAACGGTACGGTTGTACATAAGCACCTGAATATCCTTGAAGCGGTAGCCGAGAGGAGTAACGTAGTGCTGACCGTCCATAACGAAATCGTCGGCAACGGACTCCATATCCTGCCACAGCGGGTCGGAGAAATCAATGATGCTGTCAACAGGCTGATACTGTCCCTGACTTACGCCGTAAGGGAAAGCCATCCATTCATAAAGGAAAATATCGGGTGGATTACCGCCTAGAATGTTGGTAGCAAGGTCGTCGAATTTCTTGCTTGTGGTGGTAGGCCAGTATTCGACCTTAGCGCCGTATGTATCTTCATAAAGTGTAAGAGCAACCGTTCTTTCGGGACTGCTGTTTGTAGGGTTGATGTCGGCAATACCAAGGAAAGCAATGGACTGACCTGAAATATCAACGGTTTCGTCAGGCTCCTCAATAGGTTCAACAGCAATATTATCGCCTGTCCACTCGGTTTGTGACTCGGTAGTGGTGGTAGTTTCTTCAACGGTCGGTTCGGAGCTTCCGCAGGCTGTAACTGAAATTACGCAGCTTAATGCGGTCAATGCCGCAAGCATTTTTTTCAAATTCATAAATATTCCTCCTTTGTGGCTAATCTGCTTAAAATATTATAACATTATGCTGTTATTTTGTCAATAACATAAAACGGCACTGTAAAAAATACAGTACCGTCAATTTGTAGATAAACATATGACAGACAGGCGGCAGATTGCCGCCCCTACAAGCAAATGCTGATTTTAAACCACTTTGTAGGGGCGGATATTATCCGCCCGTTTTTATACATATTTACGGTACCATACATAAATACAGTACCGTTTATTTTAGTCAGTAGGGTCAAGGTAGGATAATTCCACGTTGTCGTAGGTTTCAACATCATTTGTACCGCCCAGCATTTTGCTGTCTGGGGATGTGAAAATACGGACAGCCCTGCATTTGTTGCTGATAATACCGCTGCGGTGATTACCGCCGAACTCGCCGTCTATTGTCCAGGGGATTTCGTCCTCCGACGAAAATTCCACGTCAGCCGCCTTGAACCAGTAGAGGTATTCTGAATTCATATCACGTGCAAGGAGAGCGTTTACGGTGCTCTGGAAATCAGCGATATTCTTCGGCATTTTTATGAACAGACCCTCGAAAACGCCGTCGTTAAGGAGAACGTCCTTGCCGCTTAAACCCTTTATGCCGCCTACGGAATTTGAGTTGCACACCATGCCGTAGATAAAATCATCCTCGATAACGTTGCCGTCGTAGGTGACTTTGACGTGGTAGGATTTAGTATTGCTCAGACGCTTCAGGTTCATACCCTCAACAATGTAGGCAAGGCTTCCGAACATATTCTTCATAGGCTGGGGCGTTTCGTAGCTTACTTCCGTAAACGCACCGAAGCCTGCAACATAAGTAAAGAACTCGTCATTGAAAGCACCGATGTCAACGTCGGCGACCTCGCCCTTGACGATTTTCAGGGCAGCCTCGGGCATATTTTTAGGTATGCCGAGACTTGTTGCAAAGTCGTTCATAGTACCTGCAGGGAGATAGCCCAGAGGGATTTGTTTATTAAGCTGCATAATTCCCTTGATGGTTTCGTTGAGAGTACCGTCGCCGCCGCTTGTAACGATAACGTCGAAATCATCTCCACGTGAAACCACCGTCTGAAAAGCGTCAAGCTTGGCCTGTGTCGGATGAACGGTTACTTCGTAGCCTTCTCTGGTAAATGTATCTATAATGCTGAAAAGGTGAAATTTTATCTGACCTTTTCCCGAATGGGGATTATAGATGAACAGCATTTTTTTCATAGTTTAATGTTACCGTCCTTTCGTTTGGATGTCTTGAAATCAGTTTAAAAAGTACACGCCTAAGTTTAAATATGAAGCAAACAGCAGCCAGATGAGGTAGGGCAGCTGAAGCTTAGCCGCAAGCGATGAAATTTTCCCGAATTCCTTTATCATAATAATAACCCACACGATTAAGAAAATGATCCATATGAACGACGGCAGGTACATCTTTAAATTAAAGAAGAACACAGGCCACAGAATGTTTACCGCAAGCTGTATGCCGTAAACCGTCAGTGCGGATTTTTTCATACGGTCGGAAGCGGGCGAAGTACCCACCAGCCACGATGAAACCCCCATCAGTGCATAAAGTATCGTCCACGCAATTGAAAAAACAATGGGCGGCGGAGTAAGGGGCGGCTGATTAACAGTCGCAAAATCAGCAATGCCGTCCTTTGTCAGAAGGTAGGACAGGAAGCCTGCACCAAGGGGAATTGCAAGATAAATCACAAAGCGGAAAATTTTATTTTTCATAGGACACCTCCAACATATTTACTAAATTAATATGTCGGAGAAAGCCTTAAAATACATATTCGTAAATCACGCCCAGACAGTCACGGAGCCAGTAGGTGGGCAGAAGAAAAACCGCCGTTGGAGCCGATACCGCTTTAACGTCAAGTCCCTGCTCCTTTGCAATTCTTACGGCTCTGCAAAGATGAAACTCATTTGTAACGATTGCAAGCTCGCCGTTTATATCCAGTTCGTCAATAATAGCCTTGGAAAATTTAATGTTTTCGTAGGTGCTGGTGGATTTGTCCTCTTTTATCAAACGATCAGCGGAAATTCCTTTTTCCGTAAGCACACGGAACATACACTCCGCCTCGCTTATGGGCTCATCGCTGCCCTGACCGCCCGAAAGAATACAAACCGAGTCGGGATATTTTACAAGGCAGTCGTAAGCGGCGTTTATACGCTTTGAAAGCATCAGGCTTGGTACGATATTTCCGTCGATATTTTTTACACGGCATCCCAGAACAACAAGTGCAGAGGGATTATTCGGTTTATCCGAAGCTGTTTTAAGCATAAGCACGGAAGCGATTGCAAGCATTATCAGCCCGATTGCTCCGATTACCGTACCCGTTATAAAAAAGCCTCTGAAAAGTCTGCTTGCGTGAAAGAGAGCCGCCGCCTTTTCGTGAAAGAAAACCAGTGCGGCAAGTGCGGCACAGCAGATCATACCGAGGGTGTTGCCGATGTTGAGTATTCCCGTAAACACAGGCGCAAGGAATACGAGAAAACCCAGTACGAAAAAAGCAAAGAGGCAGCAGTACAAAACCGTGCCCCTTATGTTGTTATCAATTATCATTAAGCAAGAGCCTGCTTAAGCGCTCTGGCAAGCTGGTCGGGACAGGATGTACCCCTGCCGTTGCAGTCGATGTTTTCCAGTCTGGCAATGGCTTCTTCAGCCTTCATACCCCTTACCAGCGCAGAAATTCCCGATGTGTTGCCGTTGCAGCCGCCTGTAAACTGAACGCTCTCGATTATATTGTCATCGGAAAGCTCGATAGTGATTTTTCTTGAACAGACTCCTCTCGGAGTGAACGTATAGGTCATAATCTTACCTCTTGAATTAATTATTTATTCTTGCAACGCCTGATTTTACAGCAGCGTCGGCAACAGCTTCCGCAACAGCGTCGGCAACGGATTTGTCGAAAGCGTTGGGGAGAATAAACTCAGCGCAGAGCTTGTCCTCGGAAACCGCACCTGCAATTGCATAAGCAGCGGCACGCTTCATTTCTTCATTGATGTCGCTTGCTCTTACAGCAAGAGCACCCTTGAAAATGCCGGGGAATGCAACAACGTTGTTTATCTGGTTAGGGAAGTCGGAGCGTCCCGTACCAACAACGAATGCACCCGCTTCCTTTGCAAGGTCAGGCATAATTTCAGGCTTAGGATTAGCCATAGCGAAGATAATGGACTTTTCAGCCATTGATTTTACCATATCAGGTGTAACAAGGTCAGGCTTGGAAACGCCGATGAAAGCGTCAGCGCCCTGCATAGCTTCCGCAAGACCGCCCTTCTTTTTGTTCTTGTTTGTAAGCTTTGCCATTTCATAGTGGGAAGGGTTTGCAAATTCATCGCCGTCGCAGATGATACCCTTAAGGTCAACCATAATAATGTCGCCGATACCCATTGAAATAAACTGCTTTGCGATCGCACAGCCTGCCGCACCTGCACCGTTTATGACCAGAGTCATATCCTCAAACTTCTTGCCTGCAACCTTTGCTGCGTTAAGCATAGCGGCAGAGGCAACGATAGCGGTACCGTGCTGGTCGTCGTGGAAAACGGGTATGTCACAGCGTTCCTTGAGCTTCTTTTCGATTTCAAAGCATCTTGGTGCGGAAATATCCTCAAGGTTAATTCCGCCGAAGCTGTAAGAGATAAGCTCAACGGTTCTTACGAACTCGTCAACGTCCTTTGTATTTACGCAAACCGGAAAAGCGTCAACCCCTGCAAACTCCTTGAACAGAGCACATTTACCCTCCATAACGGGCATTGAAGCTCTCGGACCGATGTCGCCGAGACCGAGAACGGCAGTACCGTCGGTAATGACTGCAACAAGGTTTGCACGTCTTGTAAGGTCATAGGAGAGGTCGGGGTTCTTTTCAATTTCAAGACAGGGCTGGGCAACACCGGGAGTATAGGCAAGGGAAAGCTGCTCACGGTTTTCCACCGTACAGCGTGAAACCACTTCTATCTTGCCCTTCCATTCATAGTGTTTGTCAAGCGATGACTGCATAATGTCCATTGTATCTATTCTTCTTTCTGTACAGATATTATTATAAGATGTATTGGTAAAAATATTACTTATCCTTTTTGTTAGCAAGCTTTAAAATACGCTCGATATTTTCCTTATCGGTGGTATATCTGCCGATATGGGTAGGCTTTTCGTTGTAAAGACCGTGGAAATCGGAGCCGCCTGTTACGATAAGGTCGTGCTGCTTTGCAATTTCAAGCAGTTCCTGCTGCTGTTCCTCTGAGGCAGATGTGTGATAAACCTCGATACCGTCAAGCTTGCCTGCTTCAGCAAGCTCCTTGAGCAGGTCGATTGAATCGTAATAAACAGGGTGCGCCATAACAGCAACGCCCCTTGCGGAATGAATAAGGTCCAGAACGAAATTCACGTCGGGATATTCACGTACAACAAGGCAGGAGCCGTCCTTCTGATTGAACAGCCTGTGGTTGAGTCTGCCGTAGAAATGTGTGGTGTAGCCGTAATCAATGAGAGCACGCATAATATGCTGCTTGAAGATACTTTTTGAGCCTGTGGCGTGCTTCATAACGCTTTCGGCAGTGATGGGGTAAAGCTCAGTAACTTTTTCCACCATTTCCTTTGCACACTGGCGGCGTATCTCGCAGGCTTTCATACAGATACCCTCAAGTCTGTCGGGTTTCTGAGGAGCGTAGCAGAGAATATGTACCTTGCGGCTTCTTTTTTTGTCCCACGCTGAAAGTTCAACGCCTGGGATAGTCTGGACACCGTATCTTTCACCGAGGATTTTAGCTCTGCTGATAGAAGACATAGTGTCGTGGTCGGTGATTGAAATAAAATCAACACCTGTGCGCTTAGCCTGAACGATAATGTCCTCTATACCGAGAGAACCGTCTGAAAGAGTTGTATGGCAGTGAAGGTCACCAATCATAATTTCGGTAGTACGCCTTATATTTTAAGGAGTACGTCCTCCTTTCATTACGTTATGCTTGCGGATTGAAAGTAAAAATTTATTCAGTATCTGAAAATACTGTTATATATTATATCACATTGAGGGGGTAAAATGCAATAGTTTTTTATGAATTATCGCAAAAATCCCCGAAAAATGTAAAATCAGTTCACAAATTTATCCTTAAACCACACGTCTTTTACCGTAAATTCCCTGCCGTTAAGGTAATCGAGGCAGCCGCTTTCGGTTTCAAAGGTAAATTTAAGCTTGTAGGAGTACAAAGCCTGGGTCTTTACTTTATATTCACGGTTGACCTGATTTATGCCGTATTTGCCGTCGCCCAGAAGTGGACAGCCGATATGGGCGAAGTGAGCACGTATCTGGTGGGTGCGTCCCGTTTCAAGCTTAACCTCAACAAGAGCAAGCTTACGGTTGCTTTTAAGCACGTCATATGTGGTGATAATGGTTTTATTTGTGGGAGTTTTTTTATTGCTGACCTTTACGGTGTTGCCTGTGGCGTCCTTTTCGAGATAAGCGGTCATTGTATCGTGCTTTTCAGGCGGTACGCCCACGGTTATGCAGAGATATTTCTTTTCGATTTCCCTGTCCTTTATCTTCTGATTGAGAATACGCAGGGACTCCGCATTTTTTGCTGCAATAACAATGCCGCCCGTGTTTCTGTCAAGACGGTTGCACAGTGCGGGAGTAAAGCTGTTTTCGGCGTCGGGGTCGTATTCACCTTTGTCATAAAGGTAATGGAGGATACGGTTTATTAAAGTATCCGCAGTTTTTTCATCGTCCTCGTGGACAACAAGGCCGTTCTTTTTGTCAAGAAGCATAATATTCTCGTCCTCGTAGACAATATTAAGGACAGGCGGCGCAATTAAAAATTCCTTTTCCGAGTTTGTTTCAAAGAATTCGTCGTTGATGTAAAGCTGCATAATATCGCCTTCGGAAAGACGGGTGGAAATTTCACATCGCTTGCCGTTAAGCTTGATACGCTTCATCCGTATGTATTTGTACATCAGGCTCTGGGGAAGCAGAGGTACGGCTTTCTGTAAAAACTTGTCAACACGCTGACCGCTGTCGTTTTTGTTTATGGTAAATTCTTTCATAGAACATCTCCTGTACAGATTAAATAGTTGTTTTTATTATACCATAAAAAAATTTAAAAAACATCTTTTCAAATTAAATTTTTTGTAGTATAATATAAGAAACGTTTGTTTTGTGAGGGGATGCAGCTTTGAGTACAGCACAGAAGGGTAATGTTCACGACGGTCATCGTCAGCGTATGAGGGAGAGATTTCTCGCAGAGGGCTTCAACGGCTTCAGTCAGCATCAGATAATTGAAATGCTGCTGTTTTATACCTGTCCGAGAATTGATACAAATGAGATAGCTCACGAGCTTATAAATAAATTCGGCAGCATAAGCGGAGTCTTTGACGCAGATGTTGAAGACCTTACAGCAGTCAAGGGCGTGAATTTCAACGCCGCCGTACTGTTTAAAATGATAACGAAATGTCAGAGCGTTTATTACAGATACCATTCCGAATCAATGGTTTACGATAATATAGAGAAGCTTAAAAATCTGTTTAAGTCCTGTTATGTGGGGGAAACCCATGAGAAGTTTATGGCGGCGTGTTTTGACAACAGCCTGCGGATAATTGACAACAGGGTGCTCAGCTACGGCTCGCCGTCAAGTGCGCCCGTTGATATGAGAAAGCTTGCGGAGCTGGCGGTCAGAACCAAGTGTGCGTATATGGCAGTTTCCCATAATCACCCGTCAGGCTCTGCGGCACCGTCAATGGAGGATGTTGCCGTGACAAGACGGATAGTTGAATTTATGGGAAATATGAACGTAAAAGTTCTCGACCATATAATCGTCGGCTCAAACAGTGCCGTTTCAATGCGTGACGGTGCGCATATAAATATTTTTGAGTGATTGGAGAATGTTTATGGATAAATTCAAGCTTGTTTCCGATTATACTCCTTCGGGGGACCAGCCGGAGGCGATTGCAAAGCTTGTGGAGGGTATAAGGAACGGCGCAAAGGAGCAGACCCTTCTCGGAGTTACAGGTTCGGGCAAGACCTTTACAATGGCAAATGTAATTGCACAGCTTAACCGTCCTACGCTTGTGTTTGCACACAACAAGACTCTCGCCGCACAGCTCTGTTCCGAATTCAGGGAGTTCTTTCCCGAAAATGCGGTAGAGTATTTTGTTTCATATTACGACTACTATCAGCCTGAGGCTTACGTGCCGTCAACGGACAGCTACATTGAAAAGGACTCGGCTGTAAACGACGAGATAGACAAGCTCCGTCACTCGGCTACCCTTGCCCTTGCGGAAAGACGTGACGTAATAATAGTAGCTTCCGTTTCCTGTATATATTCCCTTGGCTCGCCTATTGATTACCGTACAATGGTAATTTCAATCAGACAGGGTATGGAGCTTTCACGTGAAGAGCTGCTGGCAAAGCTTGTTTCCATACAGTACGAAAGAAACGACGTTAACTTTATCCGAAACAAATTCAGGGTAAGAGGGGACGTTGTGGAAATTTTCCCTGCCGGGTCAACGGAAAATGCTATAAGAGTTGAATTCTTCGGTGACGAGGTTGAACGCATATGTGAAATAAACTCCCTTACGGGAAATGTAATTGCGACTCTTTCCCACGCCGCAATTTATCCTGCTTCGCATTATGTAATTCCCCGTGATAAAATGCAGGACGCAATTGCAGAGATTGAGCGTGAGCTTAATGAGAGAGTGGCTTATTTTAAAGAGCGTGATATGCTTGTTGAGGCACAGCGTATTGCACAGCGTACACAGTATGATATAGAAATGCTCCAGGAAATAGGCTTCTGCAAGGGTATCGAAAACTATTCGCGTATTCTTGCGGGACGTGAGCCGGGAAGCATACCATATACGCTTCTTGACCACTTCCCTGAGGATTTCCTTATTTTTGTTGATGAAAGCCACGTTTCTCTGCCGCAGATAAGAGGTATGAGCGCAGGTGACAGGGGAAGAAAAACCACCCTCATCGACTACGGCTTCCGTCTGCCGTCGGCTTATGACAACAGACCGCTTAATTTCAATGAGTTTTACGATAAGCTTAATCAGGCGGTGTTTGTTTCGGCGACTCCCGGTGAGTTTGAGCGTGAGAAGTCAGAGCAGATAGTTGAGCAGGTGATACGTCCGACGGGACTTGTTGACCCTGAGATAATAGTCAAGCCCGTAGAGGGTCAGATTGAAGATCTGGTCCTTGAAATAAATGAAAGGGCGGCAAAGAACGAGCGTGTTCTCGTAACGACCCTTACAAAGAAAATGGCGGAGGACCTTACCGCTTACTTTGAAAAAATGGGTATCAGGGTAAGGTATATGCATTTTGACGTTGACACCATCGAGCGTATGGAGCTTATCCGTGACCTCCGTCTGGGAGAGTACGACGTGCTTGTTGGTATCAATCTGCTCAGAGAGGGTCTGGACATTCCTGAGGTTTCGCTTGTGGCGATACTTGACGCCGACAAGGAAGGCTTCCTCCGTTCCGAAAGCTCTCTCATACAGACAATAGGCCGTGCCGCACGAAATGCACAGGGCAAGGTTATAATGTATGCGGATACCGTTACAAGGTCAATGGAAAAGGCTATCGAGGAAACGGAACGCCGCCGCAGAATTCAGATGGATTACAACGAAAAGCACGGTATTGTTCCGAAAACGGTAATCAAGGAAGTGCGTGACGTTATCGAAATTTCGACTAAGGTTGAAACCGAGGACAAGACCGCCAAGAAGAAGCAGAAGCAGATGTCTGCTGCGGAACGTCAGGCGCTTATTGAAAAGCTTACGGAAGAAATGAAGAATGCGGCTAAAATACTTGAATTTGAGCACGCCGCATATCTCCGTGACAAGATAAATGAGCTTAAAGGACTTAACGACAAGAAGAGCGTATTTAAAAAGTAACACCGCAGGAAAGGAATTTTTATGGCAATAGATAAAATAGTGATAAAGGGTGCAAGGGTGCACAATTTAAAGAATATAGACGTTGAAATCCCCCGTGACAAGCTTGTTGTAATGACGGGTCTGTCAGGTTCGGGAAAGTCGTCGCTGGCGTTTGATACGATTTACGCAGACGGTCAGCGCCGTTACGTTGAGAGCCTTTCATCCTATGCGAGAATGTTTCTGGGACAGATGGAAAAGCCCGATGTTGACAGCATTGAGGGACTTTCTCCCGCAATTTCAATCGACCAGAAGACCACCTCTAAAAATCCACGTTCAACCGTGGGTACGGTTACGGAAATTTACGACTATCTCCGTCTGCTTTACGCAAGAATAGGCATACCACATTGTCCTGTCTGCGGACGTGAGATCATGCAGCAGACAGTTGACCAGATAGTTGACAGCGTTCTCGGTCTGGCTGAGGGCACTAAATTCCAGATACTTGCCCCCGTTATAAGAGGACGCAAGGGCGAGCACGTAAAGGAGCTTCAGCGTGCAAAGAAGTCCGGCTATGTAAGAGTACGCTGTGACGGTATCATTTACGATTTAAGCTCCGAGGAAGTGAGCCTTGAAAAGAACAAGAAACATAACATTGAAATCGTGGTTGACCGTCTTGTTTTAAAGGAAGGCATAGCTTCACGTCTTTCCGACAGCATTGAAACCGCTTCGGGAATTTCGGGAGGACTTGTCATTGTTGACGTTATCGGCGGCGAGGAAATGCTCTTTTCCCAGAACTACGCCTGCCCTGAGCACAACGTTTCCATTGAGGAGCTTGCGCCGAGAATGTTCTCCTTCAATAATCCCTTCGGTGCCTGTGAAAAATGTACGGGTCTGGGCGTGTTCAGAAAAATCGACCCTGACCTTGTAATACCCAACAAGGAGCTTTCCATACGTCAGGGTGCGATCAAGGCTATGGGCTGGAATACCCTGGATGAAAACTCCATTGCAATGATGTATTATAAAGGCATTGCGCAGTTCTGCAACATTTCCCTCGATACTCCCGTCAAGGATCTTCCTCAGGAAGTTATCGACATTTTCCTCTACGGCACAGGCGACAAGAGGCTTAAACTTCATCGTTTGGACTCCTTCGGCGGCGGTGTTTACTACCACCCGTTTGAAGGTATCATAAACAATATGAACCGCCGTTACAGCGAAACCTCATCCGAGTACAGCAAGGATGAAATTGAGCAGTGTATGACGGAAGAAGCCTGCCCCGATTGTCACGGACACCGTCTTAAAAAGGAAAGCCTTGCGGTTACGGTGGGAGGAAAGAATATTTCAGAACTGACGGAGCTTTCCGTGTCCGAGTGCATAAACTTCTTTAAAGAGCTTGAACTTACGGAGCGTGAAAAGTTTATTGCAGGGCGGATTGTCAAGGAGATAAACGACCGTCTGGGCTTCCTTATGAGCGTTGGTCTGGAGTATCTTACACTGTCACGCTCCGCAGGAACTTTAAGCGGCGGCGAAAGCCAGAGAATACGTCTTGCAACACAGATAGGCTCATCGCTGGTAGGGGTGCTTTATATCCTTGACGAGCCTTCAATCGGTCTGCATCAGCGTGACAATGACAAGCTTATCGGTACGCTTAAACATCTGCGTGATCTGGGAAATACCCTCATCGTTGTCGAGCACGACGAGGACACCATGAGAAGCGCCGACTACATTGTTGACGTGGGACCTTATGCAGGCGTTCACGGCGGCGAGATCGTAGCTTCGGGTACGGTTGAGGACATTATCGGAAACGAAAATTCCATTACGGGACAGTACCTTTGCGGTAAGCGTAAAATCCCCGTGCCAGCCGAAAGAAGAAAGGGTAACGGCAATTATCTTAAAGTGATCGGTGCCGCTGAAAACAACCTTAAAAATATTGATGTGGAAATTCCGCTGGGCACTCTGACCTGCGTTACAGGCGTGTCGGGTTCGGGAAAATCCTCACTTGTAAACGAGATAATCTATAAAAATCTTGCAGGCAAGCTAAACAGGGCAAAGATACGTCCCGGCAAGTTTGAAGCAATGGAGGGTATCGAAAATCTTGACAAGGTAATCGACATCGACCAGTCGCCCATAGGCAGGACCCCACGTTCAAATCCTGCAACCTACACAGGTCTTTTTACCGACATAAGAGAGCTTTTTGCAACTACAAACGACGCTAAAATGAAGGGCTACGGTGCAGGCAGATTTTCCTTCAACGTAAAGGGCGGCAGATGCGAAGCCTGCGAGGGTGACGGTATAATCAAAATCGAAATGCACTTCCTGCCCGATGTTTACGTTCCCTGTGAGGTCTGCAAGGGAAGACGCTATAACCGTGAGACACTTGACATTCACTATAAGGGCAAATCGATTTATGACGTGCTGGAAATGACAGTTGACGAGGGTGTTGAATTTTTTGCAAATATTCCTAAACTGTCAAGGAAGCTTACCACCTTGCAGGAGGTAGGTCTGGGATATATTAAAATCGGACAGCCTGCCACTACGCTTTCAGGCGGTGAAGCACAGAGAGTAAAGCTTGCTACGGAGCTTTCCAAGCGCTCAACGGGACGTACCATTTACATTCTCGACGAGCCTACAACGGGACTCCATACCGCCGACGTGCACAAGCTTATAGAGGTGCTTCAGAAGCTTACCGATGCAGGAAATACGGTGCTTGTAATTGAGCATAATCTTGACGTTATAAAAACTGCCGACCACATAATCGACCTCGGACCTGAGGGCGGCAGCAAGGGCGGTACTGTCATAAAATGCGGTACTCCCGAAGAAATTGCGGCTTGTGATGAGTCATACACGGGGCAGTATTTGAAGAAGATGCTGTGATTTAAGCAAGGGAGTGAGTTTATGCAGGAGGAAAAGCTTGACTATAAAAAAGCGTACAAGGATTTGTATCAGCCTAAAACGAAACCGTCGGTAACGGATGTACCAGAAATGATTTTTATAGCCGTTGACGGCAGCGGCGACCCAAACACCTGCGACGAATACAAGGAAGCCATTGAAATTCTCTACGGCTTGTCCTATGCAATAAAAATGTCGAAAATGAACGGCACACAGCCTGAGGGTTACTTTGAATATGTAGTTCCGCCGCTGGAGGGGCTGTGGTATGCAGACGGCGTTGATTTTGACGGAATAAACGTTACGGATAAAAATAAATTCAGATGGATCTCAATGATAAGACAGCCTGAATTTGTTACCGAGGATGTGTTTGAGCAGGCGAAGATTTCATTGAAAAAGAAAAAGCCTGACCTTGACTCAGGCAAGGCACGGCTTATGAAAATGACAGAGGGACTCTGCGTTCAGATAATGCATAAAGGCTCTTACGATGATGAGCCTGAGACCATAAAAACGCTTAAGGATTTTGTAAATGCAAACGGCTATGCGGAGGATTTTTCCGAGGGACGCTTTCATCACGAAATTTATCTTTCCGACCCAAGAAAATGCACTCCCGAAAAGCTGAAAACCGTTATCCGACATCCCGTCAAGAAAATTGAAGCTTAAAAGGGTCTTCGGTTGTGTAGGATACCAACAAAAAGCATAAATTATTTGTTGAAAATAAACAAAATTTACAACTTAAATGTTTAAGCTGTTGCATAAAATAACGATATGTGATATAATGAATTTACATTAAAAGTAAAGGAGTTTTTCATATGACTTATAACAACGGCGCACAGGTTATCACAACTTATCCGGGTAAGCGTATGCTCAAATCCGCAGCTGCAAGTGCAACAACGGTTGCAGAAGTAAAGTGGCTTACAGACAAGCTTGCAGAGCTTTCTTCCTCCTGGAAAATGTCAGGCTGGGGATATGTGTGCGACATAAGCCATATGCCACCCGTAACTCCCGAAATCAGCGAGGAGCTTGTTAATCTTCATAAGGTGCTGGCGGCGTCTGGCTGTAAGGCTATGGCATTTGTAAACTTTGCCGCATTTATTACAGGCGCACAGGCAAAGGAGCACCAGAAAAAATCCCACACCGTAATTCAGGAGGGTACTTTTAAAACGGAAGAAGAAGCAATCAAGTGGCTTGAAACAATAGTAAAATAATTTTTAAATCGGACTCCGCAGAGTAAAATCTGCGGAGTTTTTTGTGTGAGCCGTGTTGAATTTGCAGCAGGGCTGTGCTATAATTTCGGTAAAGGAGGCGTCCGTGCTATGAAAGAGATACTTATTATTGATGATGATACCGACCTGTCATTTATTATATCGGAAATGCTGGAAAGCTACGGTTATGCCGTAACGACTGCGGAAAACGGCGAGGAAGCGTTTGAACTGCTGTCACGTCACAGCTATCATCTTATTCTGCTTGATATAAACCTGCCCGATACCACGGGGCTTGAACTTTGCAGAGAACTGCGCAGGGTTTCCAGCGTACCCGTTATTTTTGCAAGCGCAAGAACAAGCGAAAGCGACCGTATCACAGGCTTTGACATCGGCGGCGACGATTACCTGCCCAAGCCTTATTCAATGAAGGAGCTGCTTTCAAGAGTAAACGCTCTTATACGTCGGAGCTACGGCTTTTCCGAGCAGGAGAAGGTAGTGTCTTTCGGCGGAATAAGCGTAAATATCACATCCCGTTCCGTAACAAAAAACGGAGAAACGGTGTCGCTGTCCCTCCGTGAATTTGACCTGCTGGCGTATCTCTGCGAAAATATAAATTCCGTCATACCAAAGGATAAGCTTATAGCGGAGGTGTGGGGAGCTTTTTCCGAGGTTGAGCCGTCAACCCTGACAGTGCATATACGCTGGCTGAGGGAAAAGCTTGAGGACGACCCTGCAAAACCGCAGTTTATAAAGACAGTTTACAAAGTAGGGTATAAGCTGGAGGCAGATATATGAAAAAAATAATTATGACCGCAGTTGCTTTTATAGCCCTGCTTGCACTTCTGACAGCGGTATTGTGGGGAAGGATGGATAAGAATACGGCTATTGATACGGGCGTGTACGTTGTTGCCGCAAATGAGATACAGCAGCTTATTGCAAACGGCGATACTGATACCGCACAGCTCCGTACCGAAGAACTGAAAAAAGCATTGTCCGACTGCACCGAAAAAGAAGACAGCGGTGCAGTTTATCTGTGGGTGATCTTCGGCGGTTGTTCGCTGATGATAATAGCCGTGTTTGCTTATGTGTGGTTTGCCATATTACGCCCGTTCAATAAACTTTCCGCTTTTGCCGAACAAATTGCAAACGGGAATTTTGACCTGCCGCTTAAATATGAGCGCACGAATTATTTCGGTAAATTTACCTGGGCGTTTGATTGTATGCGGCGTGAAATTTCGACCGCCCGTGCCTGTGAAAAGGAAGCGATCGAAAATAACAAGACGGTGATAGCGTCACTTTCCCACGACATAAAAACCCCCGTTGCGTCCATACGTGCCTATGCCGAGGGACTTGAAGCAGGTCTGGATTTTACAGCGGAAAAGCGTGCAAAATACCTCAGCGTGATCATACGCAAATGCGATGAAGTAGCGGCGCTTACCAATGATATGCTGCTCCATTCGATTTCCGACCTTGACAAGCTTAAAATGAAGCCTGAAAATTTTGAACTGTGTGAATTTATAAGAGAAACGGCAGGGGAAATTTCCGCATTTAACGAAACGGAGCTTGAACTGCCCGATTATTTTATAAATGTAAACGCTGACAGGAGCAGGCTTACGCAGGTGTTTGAAAATATCATAAGCAACGCTGCAAAGTATGCAGGAACAAAAGTCATAATTTCCGCCGCAAGAACGGAAAACGGTGCGGAAATTTCCTTCCGTGATTTCGGAAACGGTATTCCTGAAGAAGAAATTCCTTTTGTTTTCGATAAATTCTACCGTGGGAGCCGTGTCGGAAAGGAAAACGGTGCAGGTCTGGGACTTTACATTGTAAAATATGTTGTAAACCAATCGGGCGGCGAAGTTTACGCTGAAAATCTTGACGATGGCTTCAGGATAAAAATAATTCTGCCTGAAAAAACTTCTTAAGGACTTCTTAATAACTTTTGCGGTAAGATAACTGTAACAACAAAAGAGAAAGGTGTAATCCAGATGAAAAATACAATTTTATCCGCAAAGGGTCTGTGCAAAAGCTTTGCGCATAACGGCGTGCAGAATCATATTTTATCCAATCTTGACATTGAAATATACGAGGGGGATTTTACAGTTGTAATGGGTGCGTCGGGTTCGGGAAAATCCACGCTTCTTTACGCACTCAGCGGTATGGACAGAGCAACAGGCGGTACGGTTTCATACGGCGGTGAGGACATTGTGAAGCTTTCCGAAAAGAAGCTTGCACAGCTTCGTCACAAGGATTTCGGCTTTATTTTTCAGCAGATGCATCTTGTCAGCAATCTTACCCTTTTTGAAAATGTTGCTGTACCGGGGTATCTTAACAAGACCGTATCCGCCGAAAGCGTAAATAAACGTGCGGATGAGCTGCTGGAGAAAATGGGTATTGCTCAGATAAAAACACAGCTTCCTTCACAGTGTTCAGGGGGCGAGCAGCAGCGCTGTGCAATTGCAAGAGCTGTAATAAACGAGCCGAAGCTTCTCTTTGCCGATGAGCCGACGGGTGCTCTTAACAGAAAAAATACCACCGAGGTGCTTAATCTTCTTACCGCCCTCAACAACAGCGGACAGAGCATTTTAATGGTTACCCACGACAGCCGTGCGGCGCTCCGTGCAACAAGAATAATCTACATTGCCGACGGTGCGGTAATAGGCGACCTTGACCTGCCCAAGTATACTCCCGAAAGCGAAAAGAGCCGTGAAACGCAGGTAAATGCGTGGCTTTCTTCAATGGAATGGTGAGGTGCGGTATGGAAATTATCAGGCTTCTCAAAGCAAATATCAGGCATAAAAAGGGTGCCTTCAAAAGCATTGCCGCACTTATGGCGATTATCGTCCTTTCCTTTACGGGCACAATAAGCAATAACGACAATATTGACCGTACAATCAAAGAAGGTCAGATATGGTCGGATGTTCCCGATATGACGGTGTTTATGGAAATGAACGGCTTTGATGATGAAACGGTTTCCGCAATAAACAACAATCCCGATGTGGCAGGGCTTGAAGCTGTAAACTGCGTAATGAGCAGAAATTCATTCATCAGCGGACAGGAAACTTATCAGGCAACATATATTTATCCAGAAAGCTATGATGTTTACCGTGTCTTCAATGAAAGTATGACAGGCTATATTGAAGATCCCGAACTCCTTAAGGAAGGTGAAATTTATATTGCCTATTCTCTCAGGGGACTTTACGACAACGTTGAAATCGGCTCGGAGGTACGGTTTGAAATTCCTTCCGCCGCCGATCCTATGGTAAATGATACATACAGCTTAAAAGTAAAAGGCTTTATTGCAGACCCTAATTTCGGTGCGGCAATAATCGGAACAAAGCGTTATTTTGTAAGCGAAGCTGATTTCGAGAAAATGTACGGTGCGGTACATAAAAGCAGGTCAGTTGTTGAAGCGGGAATAAGCTTTAATGACGGTGCGGATTATCTGCAGGTCAAGAAGGCGCTTAACGAAAGCTGCAATATCACCGAAAAATCCATGCTTATAATTTCCGAAAAGGAAACAGGGGATTATACAAAGCTTTATTCGGATACAGGCTCAGGGATAGTTGTGGCTTTTGTAATACTGCTTATCGTCATTGCAATAATCACAATGTACCACAGCATTACAACATCCATTGAAATGGAGTATATCAATCTTGGCATTTTAAAGGCACAGGGCTTTACATCGTGGAAAATCCGTCTTGTGTATATTCTGCAGTATGTTGCTGCCGAAATCATCGGTGCAGTCGTGGGACTGATTCTTTCTGTGCCCGTGCTTTTTATGCTGGGTACGCTTTTTCAGTCCATTACGGGGCTTGCAACCGTCCACCGTATATCGCTACTTAAATGCGTAATTTTATCTCTGGGAGTCATAGCTGTATGCGTTGTTTTTGTAATAACCGCAACATTAAAAGTAACAAAGATCTCGCCTGTCCGTGCGATTTCAGGGGGAAAATCCGAGGTGCACTTTGACAGCCGTATAAATGTTCCCGTAAAAGCAAAGCCGCTGGCGTTCTTTATGGGTTTAAGACAGTTTACATCAAGAGCAAAAAGCTACATCGGCATAATTCTCATAGCAGGTCTGCTGATTTATTTTCTGATGTCCATAATCGTCCTTTCCGACAGACTTTCGGGAGGAAAATTTATGTCGGGAATGATCTATCCAAACATTACCGTTATAACCTCCGATGAATTCAGGATAACGGATATGGAGAAGTTTGAAAAGACCGTATGTGAGATTGACGGCGAAGCAAAGGTAATGTTCAATTCCACGGAATATATGCTGATGGATGATGTTGAATTATTCTGTGACGCCGCAACGCCCGTTGAGCTTATGTATCAGCCGCTTGAAGGACGTATGCCTGTTTACGATAACGAGGTTGCGATCACCGAAATCGTTGCCGATGAGCTTGGAAAGAAAATCGGTGACACTGTTATGGTAGGCGGTGAAAATGCAAAGGAATTTCTGATAACGGGATATTATCAGTCCTTGTCGGAGCTTGGACGCACCTTCACAATGACTGCCGAGGGCAGATACAGGGTAACAGGAAAGATTTCAAACTGTTACATAGAGGTATCGGATTTAAACCTTATTGACAAGATTTCCGAAGCTCTTGACGAAAAACACAGCTCACTTATCGGTGCAAAGACACTTCAGAGAGAACGTGACAGCTCTGCTGACGGTATGATCCAAATGATAGACGGAATATGCGCTGTCCTTGTAATTGTTGTTTTCGGCATTTCAATTGCATTTTCCGCAGTCGTGATAAATATGGTGTGTGCAAAGGCGTTTACAAAGGAACGTGTTGACACGGGCATACTCAAATCACTGGGCTTTACCTCGCAGGAACTCAGACTTCAGTTTTCTTTCAGATTTATGATAATTTCAGCAGTGGGCGCATTGGCGGGCGGCATAGCCTCGGTGCTTTTTACAAAGCCGCTTCTAGGACTTCTTTTAAGGATAGTGGGACTTACCAGAATTGAATCATCGATCACCCCTGCAACGTTTATTGTTCCATCTGCCGCAATCTGTGCAAGCTTCTTCATTTTTGCGTATATTGCAGCAAGAAAAATCAATACGGTTGAGGTAAGAGAGCTTATTTCAGATTAATATTAAGGCAACACCGCACAAAGCACGCCTAACAGCTTTGCACGCAATCTGCTTGCATATTGTGCACAAGCTCTGTGCGGTGTTGCCTTAAATAAAAAATATGCACACCTGAGTCATAGACTTTCGTGTGCATATTTTTATTTATGAAGCAAATACATAATAGCTTGTAAGCCCTTCTCCGAAAAGTGAGGGAGAGTAGGGAATACCGCTTAGTATTAGCGAATTGCTGTGGTCAAGCATTGTGATTTCACGTCCTGTTTTTTCCGCAAGGTGCATAAACGTTCCCAGAACGTAGGGAGAATCAACGTTGCTGTCGGTCATAGAAGCAACCGTGTCAAAATCCCACGACATAACCGCTTCAAGGGTCTGCTTGTCGTGAAGCTCCGTTTCGTGCGGTTCAAGGTAGTGGGAAAAATCCGCCGAAAACAGGAACAGACAGTCCTTTTCCGAGGCGATTTCCGTAAAAAGGTCGGAAAGCGTGTCGGGAGTGTTTTTTGAAGCCCTGTTGTCAATCAGCAGAAAAGCAATTTCCGAATCCGGAAAATAATATTTAACATAAGGAATCAGCGCAGAAATACCGTGGTCAAGCTCAGCCATATCATCATCCGTAACAGCACCCATCGTCTGTTCAAAGCGGCTTGTGATACTTTCATCACATTCAAGCGTACCGAAGGGCGTGTCCCAGTCCAGATAGGACGTGCACAGGGGAGAATTTTCCGTAAAATGCATAGTTGCGGCAATAACTACGGTGTCAGTTTTTTCTCTTGAAAGAGCCGCCGTATGCATAAATCCCGCAATAAGATTTCCTGCAAGAAGATGATGGGGGATAGTTCCGCAGAGGATTTCCTCGTCGGTGTCATAGGTCACAGCAGAAGAAAGGTGGAGATTGAAATTGTGAAAATCGTAGTAGGTACAATGGAGCATTTTTTCCTCTTTAACTGAGGAGGACGCTTCATTTACAGCAGAAACGGTTTCACTCTGAACGGTATTTTCATTGACATCTTCAACGGAACAGCCGCCTGCTGCGGAAAGGATAATTCCGCAGCAGAAAAGGGCTGTTATTTTTTTTAAAAGCATTTTCATAGGTTTATTCAACGGAAATTACGGTACGTTCCGAAGTGCCCCACTGAGCGTCGCAGTTTCTTGCGGCAGCGCTTTCAAGGACATATTCGCCGCTTGTGGCAATGCGGAATTTGTAGGAAGCAACGCCGTATTTGTTTGTGTAAAGAGTAAGAAGCTGACCGTTTCTGCGTGCATAGTAGCCGTCAACACGGTCGTATCTTCCGCAGGAAGGGATAACGTCGGTTACGGTGTAGTAATTGTAGCCGTTATTGCTTCCGCTGACGTTGATTTTAACGGTAACAAGACTGCCGGGACGGAATGAGCCCGTGTCGGAGGAGATTTCCTTTGTGACCTTAAGGGTCGGGTCTGTATCATTCTGTGAAGGGTGTCCGTTGTAGTTTGCGATAACGAAAACCTCGCCCGATGTCACCTTGAAATCAGCATTTTCAAACTGTTCCTTGCCGAATTTAAGACGAGTGCCCCAATGACGGTCAAGGGTAACGGTTTCTGTCTTTCCGTCGAGATTGTAGGTGAAAACAGCGTCAGTTTCAGGGTCGGCAGAGTAATGATTGAGATAAACCATAAGCTCAAGGGCAAAGCAGTCGTAAACCTGCTGAGAGCCGATAAGGAAACGTGTCATAAGGTCAGCGTAGGGGTGATTTGTAATTGCCGCCGTCATAAGAGCGGTCTGTGTTAAAGCAGTAAGGTCGCCGCCGCTTATGTAAAGGGAAAGGTTGCCGTCGGCGTCTGCTTCTTCGATAGCGGTAAGAGTAAACTGTTCAAAATATTTAAGTGCGGTGTCGTAGTCACCGAGAAGAGCAAGTGCGGCAGTTAATCTTAAGCCCGATTCAAGGGTGAAGGGTGCGGAAGAATCGGTGTCGCTGAAGGTGTTTTCTTCAAGGACGGACTGAATTTCCGTCATAACAGGCTCACCCAGAGCCGCAAGAGCAAGGTAAGCAGCGGAAACGTGACCGCTGAAGGAGTCTTTGGAATTAAGGATGTCGTTCATTGCGTAAATTACCCTTGTTCTGTCAACAAGCTCAGGAGCAGCCGCACAGATTTTTGCGGTAAGCTCAGGGTCGCCGCCTGAAGCCGCCATAAGATTTGCAAGGCCGTCAGGGGTGATGTTGCGGAATTTCTGAACGTAATCTTCCTCTGTGATAAAGCCAAGCTCCTTCATTGCAAACGCGGAAGCAATGTTCATATCGAGACGGTCGCCTGCCTGTTCGGTAAGCTTGAAGAGCACGTCTGTGTAGAGCATATATTCCTTATTGAAGAAGGTCATGCTCATAGGCCAGCTTACAGGGGAAATATCAAGCTTGTCAAGGTCGCCGGCGGCGGTAACGTTTGTTTCGAGGAGGGTGTCCGTAACGGTAAGAGGAAGCTCAACTGCGTCCTTGCCGCTGTCGTTTTCGGCTGTGACAGTAACGGTATATTCGCCCTGTTTAAGCTTGCCGAAGTTTATACCCTCGCCTGCTGAAGCAGTATTTGTTTCGTTTACACCGTTGCCCGAAACGGTTGCGGTTATGGTTTCGCTTCCTGTATGCTCGCCGAAGCATCTTGCGGATAGGGTGAATTCATCGCCCTCAACGATTTCGTCAAGCATTACGGTTTCAAGGAAAAGCGGCTGTGTAACGATGATAGGGTGCTTTGCAGTACCTGCATAAACAACGTCACTGCCCTTCGCTCTTACAGCGATTGCGGTAGCACGCCATTCTGTGATATTGTCGGGCAGGTCGATTTCAAATACAGCCTGACCGTTTTCGTCTGTGGTTGAGTCAATGAATGCAGCGGTGTCCTTGAAATTCTTTCTTGCGCCGCCGTCATCTCCGCCGCCGCCCATTTCGCCTGCACCGTCAGCGTAAAGGCTGTGCTGAACGTAGCTGCAGTATTGTTCAACGTAAGGAAGACCGATGTCTCTGTAAATGGAGTTGAGAGGGTCTGCAGTCTGATTTGCAACCGCAAATACAGCTTCGTCCGCAACGCTGAGGATGAGCGGAGCAAATGTTACAGGCTCACCCGAAAGGTCGGTAGCCTTTACAGTAACAACAGCCTTTTCGGCAGGAGCGTATTTATCCTTGTCAGTGGAAATTTCCAGCTTGATTTCACGTTCTTCGGGGTTGAAGCTGTAGAAGGACCAGTCTGATTTGATAGGATAAACGTGTCTGCCGTCGAAGTATGCACCGATAATGTCAACATTAGGAATGTAATCGGCAGTCATAGTGTGTCTGAATTTAACGGAGTCGTAAATTTTATAGTCGATAAAGGAAGTGCCGTGAGTCTGTAAAAATACTTTGCCGCCTTCTTCTTTAACAGGCTCGCCGTTGTTGGAGAGAGTAAGCTCAAGCTGCTGATTTTCTGTAAATTCTCTTGCTTCAGCTTCAAAAGAATAGTGTCTGATACCGGCTTCTGAACCATAATAGTAGCAGCTGTTGTAGAAATAATCCTCGTCTTTGGTTAATCTGCCCTGTGAGTCGTTCCATTCAAAAGCAAAATGGTAGGAGCTGTCCTTGTCGGTGACGGGCAGGTCGGTGAGTGAAGCCTTGCCGTTTACGGTTTTAACGGTATATGTGCCGATTGGGTCAGTGTGGTAATCGTAGGTATAGCTTGTAACATTTTCCTTGCGCAGGAAGTCGTAATAAGTACCGCTTTCGATTTTTTCGCTCCAGGAACGGTACAGCGTAGCGGTGATTTCGGTGTTGGCAGCCTTGCCTCTTATCTTATCGTAGAATTCATCGGTGTAAGTATCATCGCCGCTTTCGATTTTGTCGTAATTTATGGTTGAGGTTGTGATGTTGTAGGTGCGGCTGTCCTCGTCAAATTCACCTTCCAGCATAATGTCACGGAAAAAGCCGTAGGTGCAGAGATAAGCGTCGGTATATTCGTTCTGAACGCCTGTAAGCTCAAAGTTTGTGTAAAGATACTGGGGCTTCCAGGAGTCTACGTCATTGTAAAGAATCTCACTTTCGGCATAGCCGTTTTTATTTGTAACGAGCTCTGACGGTGAAGCGGATTTTACGTCATAGCCTGTAATGCTGAAGTTTAAACCGTCAGCGGCAGTGCCGTCGAAAAGCTGTGCGTTAACGGAAGCCTTTACAGGTACGCTCTGAGGTGAAACAGCGTAAACGGGTACGTCTGTTTCAAAGGTGTAGGATGGTTTTGTGTAGTCGTTTATGCGGATAAATTTGCTGAAAAGCTCATCCTCGCCCGATGAAAGTATTACTTCCGTACCCCAGCTGTAATTTACGTCTGAGAAGCTTGTTTCTGTGGTAAATGTGCCGTCGGAATTAAGCGGAAGCGGAATATTCCATCCTTCCTCGTAGGTTGAGCCGAAGCGGAGATTAAGGTCGAAGGGAATGTCAACGCCCTTCTTTCTGGGAATGATAGCGCCCCAGATTTTGACAGTATCTTCACGCTGATATATCTCACGGTCTGTGTAGAGATACGTATAGTAAAGGTCGCCGATGTCAGCACAGTCCTCGCAGTAGTCGAAGAAGTCGCAGTAAACATTTGCGCCGTCTGTGATTTTGATAATACCTGTGCCGTATTTGTCCTTTGGAGTGTCAAGTGTTGCAATGCCGTCTGCATCTGTTTTTGCAGTAAATGTGCCGTCGCTTGTGAACAGCTCGATTTCAGCACCCGAAACGGCATTTCCCGTTGAAGCATTGTTTATAAACAGCTGTGCCTTGCTTGAAAGTGTGGCAGCATAAACAGAAACGGGGCTTACCTGGATGTGGCGCTGAATGTTTATTTCCTTGCCGTTTGCCTTGGAAGAAATGGTTACAAGGTAACAGCCCTCTTCAAGATTTTCAGGGAGAGCAAAGAAGCAGGGTCCCCAGGTTTCCCTGCCCGGGATAACCTTGTCTGTTGAGGAATAAATTTCTTCGAGTCCGTCAGTGCTGTAAATGTAGTTGCTTTCGTGCCCGCCGCTTTCAAGATAACCATTCATTGCGTTGAAGTAGTCGTCGGCGGAGTTGTAGCGGTACATTTTTACGTCATAGTCGTTATCTCTCATTCCCTCGGAGCAGTAAACCTCCACTACAACAGGGTCGCCCTCTATAAAGGTTTCGGACATTCCCATATCGTAGCAGTAAGCGTTGTTTCCGTCAGATGAGGTCTTGAACGAGAAACTTAAGTCTTCTTCAAGCGCAGTGCCGTCAGCAGAGGTAAAGCCTTTTTTAAGCTTGACAGAATAGCCTGTGTGAGCTTCAAGTGACTGTGACGGAATAAAATAAAGTGTTGAACGGTGACTTTCAAATTTACCGTCTACCTTTGGGCTTATCTCAAAATATTCGTCAGCGTTTTCAGCGTTGACAGGTGCAGAAAATTTAATTTCAATGCCTGTTGTAACTTTTGCATAATCTGAGCCGTCGTAAGGATAGGTGTCCATTACGGCGAATTTGCCTGCTGTCTGGAAAGCCCATCTGTACTCGGTGTCGCCGTTTCCGTTGTGGACGGAGATTACCGCAACGATGTTTTCCTCAAAAGCCTTGAGAGGGCGGAGAGTGTATCTGCACGCCGCTTTTTTCTCCAGCTCAAAAGGAACGTCAGGCGTAATTTTAATCATTTTCTTAAGCTGTTCAGGCTCGGCGTCCACTCTTGACTCGATGGAGAAGGTTGTGTCTGCCGAAATAAGCTTTCCTTCCGTAACGTCGGCGGTAACGGATACTATTTCAGCAGATTCAAGCTTTGGAAAATCAATAACTTCCACAGGCTCGTTATTGTTTTCCGAAACTGCGGTAACTGTCTGACTTGCCGAAGTTGATGCGGCAGTTGTTGTTCCGCTTTCGGTAACGGATTCATTGCCGTCCTTTGCACAGCCCGATAAAAGAGAGAGCGTCATCGACGCTGAAATCAGGAGTGCGGACAGCCGTATTCTTTTAATTTTATTCATACGGATACCCCTTTTGCGTTTTTTCTAATTATAGCATATTATCACAGTAAATAACAATAACATTTCTGTTACAAATTGTTACAAACAGACTCATCTTTTTGTCATATTTATAAAAATCTTTACTGTTTATTTGCTTGCAGTGATTATGAAAATATGATATAATTATTATAATTGAATTAAAATGAAAGGTGAGTGCGTTGAAAAAGAATTTAATCGAAAAAATCAAGGAGTCGCTTGGTTCGGTAATACCTGTTGCGGCGGTGGTTTTTCTGCTTATGATAACAATTGTACCCATAAGCGGAGAGCTGTTTTTTATGTTTTTTGTGGGCACGATAATGCTTGTTGTGGGCATAGGCCTGTTTACCCTTGGTGCAGATACATCGATGATTATTATCGGTGAAAAAATCGGTGCAAAGCTGGTCAAGCTGCGGAAGGTGTGGCTGATACTGCCCGTGTGCTTCCTTATCGGCGTGCTGGTTACGGTTGCCGAGCCTGATCTTAAGGTGCTTGCGGACCAGACCCCTATTGTTGATACGCAGGTTATGATATGGTCGGTAGGTATCGGCGTAGGATTGTTTCTTGCGCTTGCATTCCTGCGAATTTTTCTTCAGATAAAAATATCGGTGCTGTTTATAATTTTCTATGCGCTGGTATTTATATTTGCGTGTTCGCCCCTTATTTCGCCAAGCTTTATTCCGACAGCATTCGATTCGGGCGGTGTAACAACAGGACCTATCACAGTTCCGTTCATAATGGCGCTTGGTCTTGGTCTTTCCTCTATCCGAGGCGATAAGACCTCCGAGGAAGACAGCTTCGGTCTTGTTGCAATGTGTTCCATCGGACCTATCCTGACGGTGCTTATTCTCGGTGCTTTAAACAGCACGGATACACCCGAACAGACTCTTACTCCAGCAGGAAGCTTTGAGTCTGTTTCGGAAGCGTTCAAGGAGTTTATCTATGCATTCCCTCACTATTTAAAGGACGTAGCCTCTGCGCTTGTTCCCATAGTAGTCTTCTTCCTTATTTTCAATGCGGTTTCACTTAAGCTTGATAAAAAGACCATGATCAAAATTTTCGTAGGTCTTGCTTTTACATATGTGGGACTGGTGCTTTTCCTTACAGGTGCAAACGTAGGCTTTATGCCTATCGGTCAGTATCTCGGCGAAAGTCTTGCAGGAAGCGGATATTCCTGGATACTTGTTCCTATCGGTATGCTTATCGGTTATTTTATCGTATCTGCCGAGCCTGCCGTTCACGTTCTGAAACAGCAGGTTGAAACAATCACAGAGGGCAGGATTTCCGCAAAAGCACTTGGTATGAGCCTTGCTCTTGGTGTTGCGGCTTCGGTAGGTATCGCAATGTTAAGAGTGCTGACGGGAATTTCGATTATGTGGTTCCTTATTCCCGGTTACGCACTTGCACTCATCATAAGCTGCATAGTTCCGCCGATATTTACATCGGTAGCGTTTGACGCAGGCGGCGTTGCATCGGGACCTCTCACAGCAACATTCCTGCTTCCTCTTGCAATGGGTGCGTGCAGTGCGGCAGGGGGCAATATTGCCGAGGACGCTTTCGGCATAGTAGCAATGGTAGCAATGACTCCTCTGCTTACGATACAGATTCTCGGTCTTGTCAGCAAGTTTAAATCTGCACCTGCAATCAAGGCTGCTGAAGGACAGATATTCCCTATCCTGCTTGATGAAAGCTGTGACAGGGTAGTAATACTTGATAACGGAAAGGGCGGTGCGGTATAATGAAAGCTATGGTGCTTATAGCGGATTACAGCTGTGCACAGCTTATACAGAGCCTGCTTGTGCAGGAGAACGTACCCTGCCGTTTCCTCAGCCACGCTCACGGTTCGGCGGACTCGGAAATGCTTGATTATCTCGGTCTGGGCGACAATAAAAAGGTTACGGCCTTTTCGTTTGTTTCAGATGATAAGGTAATGCACCTTTACGAAATTTTCAACAACCGTCTTTCACTTACGGAAGCAGGCAAGGGTATTGCATTTACCATTCCCCTGACGGGAGCGTCGGGAACGGCATTTGCACTTAACGGAACAAAACCCGAAAAGGAGGAAACAACAGAAATGACCGAAGCTAAATACGAGCTTATAGTTACAATAGTAAACCGAGGCGGTTTTGAAGCGGTAAAGGAAGCTGCAAAGGCAGCAGGCGCAAGAGGCGGCACTCTTATTCACGGTCTTGGTCTGGGCGGCGAGGAGGCTGCAAAGTTCCTGGGGATTTCAATACAGCCCGAAAAGGATATAGTCCTTATCGTTGTGGGTAAAAACGACAGGGAGCAGGTTATGCAGAACATTCTCGACGCGGCAGGTATTCTTACGGAAAACCGTGGAATATGCTTCTCTCTTCCTGTTGACAGCGCACTTGGCCTTGCAGGAAAGACAGGCAGTATTGAAGAAATGGTAAAATAATTAATTTTAAATGAGTCCGACGTTATATCGGACTCATTTCTTTTTGTTTAAAATAACGGAAATGGTATGTATTTTCATTGCAATTTGTTTAAAGCAACAAAAATTGTGTTTTTTTAAAAATTATGTAGAAAAAATTAATATGCTATGATATAATGAAAAATGTGTAAGTAGGTGTGTTTAAGTTAAGTACACCGAATTAGTATAAATTAAACTCTGGTAAGGATTGTTTGACAATGAGTATTGCCGATAGAATTTTTATTGAAAATGTCAGGGATATACTGAAAAACGGTACCTGGGATACAGACCTGGATGTGCGTCCGAAATGGGACGACGGAACTCCTGCCCATACCGTGAAGAAATTCGGTATCGTGAACAGATACGACCTTTCAAAGGAATTCCCCATAATGACCCTCCGCCGTACCTTTATGAAGACAGCGGTCAAGGAGCTGCTGTGGATATGGCAGAAGAAATCCAATAACATAAACGACCTTGACGCTCACATATGGGACAGCTGGGCTGACGAAAACGGCTCCATCGGCAAGGCTTACGGCTATCAGCTTGGCGTAAAGCATCATTACCCCGAGGGCGAGTTCGACCAGGTTGACAGGGTGCTTTATGATTTAAAGAATAATCCCGCAAGCCGACGTATCATTACTAATATCTACAATCACCACGACCTTTCCGAAATGGGACTTTACCCCTGTGCATACAGTATGACCTTCAACGTTACGGGAAATAAGCTCAATGCGGTGCTTAACCAGCGTTCGCAGGATATGCTTGCGGCAAACAACTGGAATGTGTGCCAGTATGCGGTGCTTGTTCATATGATGGCACAGGTAAGCGGTCTTGAAGCAGGGGAGCTTGTTCACGTCATTGCAGACGCTCACATTTATGACAGACACGTCCCCATAATGGAAAAGCTTATAGAAAAGGAGCCTTTTGACGCTCCAAAGTTTATAATAGATAAATCGGTAAAGGATTTTTATGATTTTACCCCCGACAGCTTCTCGCTGGAAAATTACAAATATCACGATGACGAGGTTAAATTCCCCGTTGCAATATGACGTGACACTTAAATCAAGGAGCATAAATTTATGAAAGCTATTGTCGCTGTGAGCGGAAATCTTGGCATAGGCAAGGATAACGACCTGCTTTACAACATCCCCGAGGACAAGAAATCCTTCCGCAGAATGACTCTGGGAAAAGTCGTTGTTATGGGACGGAAAACGCTTGAGTCGATGCCGAACGGAAAGCCCCTCAAGGACAGAACGAATATCGTGCTGTCGAGAGATAAGGATTATACCGCAGAGGGTGTGGTTGTCTGCAATGATATTGCGGAGCTTGAAAAAGCCGTTGAAAATTACAGCACGGACGATGTTTTTGTAATAGGCGGCGCTGAGATTTACAAGCTTCTGCTTCCGCTGTGCGATACGGCTTATGTTACCGAAATAGACGATGAAAAGCCTGCTGATAAATTCTTCCCCGACATTGCTTCCGATAGCAGATGGAAGCTTGCAGAAAAATCTGAAGAATTCGATTATGAAGGCGTAAAATATAAATTCTGTACATACGAAGCGAAATAAATCAGCAGAGAAGATGGTCTGATTTTATGAAAGAGGTAGGTTATGGACGAAAAGCTTGAACAGTTCAAAACGTGGATAGAGGAGTCGGAGAGGATAGTGTTTTTCGGCGGAGCAGGTGTTTCTACGGAAAGCGGAATTCCCGATTTCAGAAGCGTTGACGGTCTTTACAATCAGAAGTATAAATTTCCTCCCGAAACGATTTTAAGCAGAAATTTCTATGTAAACAATCTTTCGGATTTTTATGAGTTCTACCGTGAAAAAATGCTTTGTCTCGACGCAAAGCCCAACTCTGCACACTATGCCCTTGCAAAGCTTGAACAGATGGGCAAGCTTACAGCGGTTGTAACGCAGAATATAGACGGTCTGCATTATGCGGCAGGAAGTAAGACGGTTTACGAGCTTCACGGCTCCGTTCACCGCAATTACTGCTTAAGATGCGGCAAACAGCACGATGCGGCTTACATAAAGGGTATTACTGACGGACCTCCGCCGTGCTCCGACTGCGGGGGTCTTGTAAAGCCCGATGTGGTGCTTTACGGCGAGGGACTCAATCAGGATACGGTAAACGGTGCTATCGAGGCTATCGAAAATGCGGATATGCTTATTATCGGCGGTACCTCCCTTACAGTACAGCCTGCCTGCAGTCTGATAAATTATTTCAGCGGAGACAAGCTTGTGCTTATTAACAAAACCCCGACACCACAGGACGACAAGGCAGGTCTGCTCATTCAGGACAGTATCGGCAAGGCGTTCAGTGTAGTTGATATGATTTAAGCTGAAAAAAGGAGAACGGTATGAAACGTTTTTCTGCATTTTTCTTTGCTTTGGTCTTTGCGGTCGTTATGACGGCTTGCAGCAGTAATAATACAGATGAGAGTTCTGCTGATTTGCATATGATCGATAAAGAATCAATGCTTGGCGTATGGTATGCTATGTATGACAGAGGCGATATATGCAGTTATAATTTCAAGGAAGACGGAACGCTTTTGGTAAAGCCGGTTTATGATGAACCAGGCAGCGAAAGCTTCACAGGGAATTATTCCGTTGAAAACGGTAAGGTTACATGGAATCTCAAATGCGATACAAGTGAATTTATTTCAGATGTCCATCACGGCTTTTGCGGGGTTATAGACGGAGATGTTCTTGTACTGCGTTCAAGCCCCATTTCTCACGATCCATACGAAATCGGTCAGTCCGTAAGTGAATTTTTGTGTAATCCCGGGGTAACAACGGAAAATATGTATATGTCAAGGAATATTCCTGTGTTGGTCAATCAGGAAGATGTTCTCGGGGCATGGGTCTGCAACAGAAATTATGATGATGAGGTTGGACTGTATATTTTTGAAGAGGACAATACAACCAAAGTGCTTTCAGGTGAAATTATTACTGCCAATGAAGTATTGAAGAACGGGGAGTTTGTTCCGATTTACAACAGCCCCCAATATGCGACTAATTATAATATCGTACTTTGCGGAGAGAGAATATATTTCACATATTTCAACCTGAGACCAAATGTCCTTGAAAAGTGCAGGGAAGTACAGTTGACAAAGGATATGCTTGACGGATCACATCTTGTAACAAATACGTCAATATACATGGCAGATGATTTATATTTTAAGGATGGGCTGTTTTGGAAAAATCAGAACAAAAGCGGTTCGTCATATTATCTTGAATATGTTGATGGATATAATATTGTAACTTTGACTATGGAAGCGTCATGGGCAGCTTTTTTATGTTATTTAAGCGATGATTATGTATATATGGTAAATGAACAGATAGGCACTCTTGTGTTTGCTTTGGATAATTAATTGAAAGGAAAAAAATAAATGAACTTACCTGATTTTTATATTGACGATATTATTAAAAGAGCACTTGAAGAGGATATAAACTATATCGACCTTGCAACAGACTATCTTCTTGATGATGACGCTGTTTCTACGGCAAAGTTTATTGCAAAGGCAGAGGGCGTGCTCTGCGGTATTGAAATTGCCGCAAGGGTTTTTGAGTTTATTGACAAGGACGTTAAAACAGAAATTATGATAAAGGACGGCGGAAAGGTTGCAAAGGGTGACGTTATCGCAGTTGTGACAGGCCGTACTAAGACAATTTTAAAGGGTGAGAGAACTTCCCTCAACATTTTACAGCATATGTCGGGCATTGCAAGCGAAACCGCAAAGTACGCTGAATGCTGCAAGGGCACAAACGCTCACGTTACCGAAACAAGAAAGACCCTCCCCGGATTAAGGGCACTTGAAAAGTATGCGGTAGTTGTAGGCGGCGGCAAAAATCACCGTTACAATCTTTCCGATGCGGCTATGCTCAAGGATAACCATATCGACGCTTACGGCAGCCTTACAAAGGCAGTTGAGGCGCTCAGTTCAAAGATGGGACATATGGCTAAAATCGAGGTTGAGGTGCGTAACGAGGAAGAGCTGAGAGAAGCTCTCGGCTGCAAGGCTGACGTAATTATGCTTGATAATATGACTACCGAGCAGATGAAAAAGTGCGTTGAAATTGCAGACGGCAAGGCTGTTCTCGAAGCTTCGGGCAACGTAACTTTAGAGCGTATGGCTGAAATTGCGGCAACGGGAGTGGATATTATTTCCGTAGGTGCTCTTACACATTCCGTAAAGGCATTTGATATTTCACTGAGGATTGAAAAATAATGAAGGCAATGACTATTCTTTATACGGTAGGGGATAAGCTTTATGTTAACCTTACCAATAAATGCCCCTGCCGCTGTACCTTCTGCATAAGAAACAACGGCGACGGTGCATACGGCTCCGACAGCCTGTGGCTTGAACGTGAGCCGACAGTTGACGAGGTAAAGACAGAATTCGGTAAATACGACCTTTCACAGTTTACAGAGGTGGTTTTCTGCGGCTACGGCGAGCCTATGGAAAGGGCAGAGGAGCTTGCAGAAATAGCGGGCTTTGTAAAGGAAAACTACGGCACAAAAATACGTCTGAACACAAACGGTCTGGGGGATAAGATAAACGGCAGACCCGTGGCACAGCTTCTTGAAGGCGTGATAGATATTGTTTCTGTTTCCCTTAATTCCTGTGACAGGGAAAAATACAACGCCGTGACAAGACCGAAGTGGGATGATGCATTTGAGGCTATGCTTGATTTTGCGTCGGAATGCAAAAAGTACGTTCCAAAGGTTATGTTTACGGTAGTTGACGTGATTTCACAGGAAGAAATAGACGGAAGCAGGGCTCTTGCTGAAAAGCTTGGCATTGAACTGAGAGTCAGAAAATATGATTGCTGATTTTAGAATAAAGGAGAATTTTTATGGCAAAGAAATGCAGCGCTGAAAAAATCCAGCACAAAGGAATTGAAGCGGTAGAGCTTTGTTACGGCGGATACCGTGCAATCGTAGCACCTACCCTTGGAAGCAACGTTTTACGTTTCAGGGACGATGAGAAGGGGATGGAAATTTTCCGTTATTCCGAGGCATTGACTATTCCTGAATTTATGGAAGCGCCTGAAATCTGGGGACTTCCTACACTTTATCTTCCTAACCGTCACGATATGGGCGTGCTTAAAACATCGGACGACCTCTATACTCTTCCCGTAAATGAAACACGCTTCAAGAATCACCTTCACGGCTTCCTTCATAAGCGTGCACACAGCATAAAGGAAATGGGCTCAGACGGCAAGCGTGCATTTGTTACAACAACATATACATATGACGAAAAGGACTTTTTCTTCAACTGCTTCCCTGTAAAGTTTACATCCGAAATCACAATTGAGCTTTCAAAGGACGGCTTAAAGCACACAATCAAGCTTATCAACAATTCCGATAAGCAGATGCCGGTTTCAATCGCAACACACACCACAATCAACGCTCCGTTTGTTGAGGGCGGTGAGCAGAAAAATATCCGCTTGCAGGTACCTTGCGAAAAGAAGCTTGTGTTCAATAAGAGAAGATGGCTTCCTACGGGCAAGACCGCTAAGCTCAGCGACTGGGATATGGAATACAAGAACGGTACAATGTGCCCTGTTCTCAAGGACATCTGCAACGATATGTACACAGCAGGCACTGTAAAGCTTGACGGCAAGGACTTCTACGGCTGCGTAATGACAGATACAGCAAGCGGTAAGAAGATTTGCTATGAGGTAGACAAGAAGTATAAGTTCTGGATCGTGTGGAACCACGAGGGCTTTATGAATTATTTCTGCCCTGAGCCAATGACAGCACAGGTAAATGCGGCAAATCTCGATATGCCTGCCGAACAGAGCGGCTACGCTGAGCTTGCCCCCAATGAGGTTTACACCGTTTCACAGCGTTTCTTCACCAAGTAAAAATTTTACGCAAAAAAATAACTGCTGTACGGCAAGGGCTGTACAGCAGTTTGTTTGTTATTCGGTTTTTGGAATATCCTTATCAGCCTTGTCGATGATCATTTCCTCGTCGATAATGAGGATGTCGTCGTCAACACGTCTGTTGTGAGCAACGCCCATAAAGAACTTGGAATTAAGGATACGGTGCATATTAGCCTTACCCTCTATCATCTGAACCTCGTCAACTGCAAGCACCTTGTCAACGACGATTGCAAGGTTTGACTCGCCCGTTGAAAGGAGCACCATAGTTTCACGATAGAAGGAGCTGTAACGGCGTTTGGACTCGTCAATGATAGCCATAACTTCGGGAACGTACTCTTCCGTTACAAGATTAAGCAGTTCGTCGATCTTACGGTGCTTTTCGACAGAGTCGGGGAGCTTTCTTGCTTCCGCAATGAGGTCGGCTGTTCTGTGGAGATCCTCGTGGGGCTTTTCGATTTTATGTAAGGAGAAGTTTGCGTTGAGAGCATTCTTCTTGTATTCATCGTACCATAATCCGAATTTGCAGGCGTGAGGATTTGTTGTCAGTGTGAAATCACGGTTTTCCTTTACACAGCGTTTAAGCTCCTCAGCCCATTCGATGTGGTCCTTTTCACGCTCATTCATCATTTCAACGAACTCCGCACACTCTTTTTCAAGAGGGATGTAGTTGAAAAGTCTGCGCATATCAAGCACAGGGTAAACCTCGCCTCTTATTTCAACGATGCCCCTGTAAATATCGGGAGCTTCGGGAACAGGGGTGATCCTGTCGGGAGGAACCATAATGCTTGTAACATATTTGCTGTGGATAGCGTAAACGTGATTGCACAATGAGAAAATAAGCCAGGGCAGATTTTCAACATCTGTATTAAGATTAAAGATAGAGGAAGTGCTCATTAAACAATGACCGCCTTTCTGAAGTTTATGCATAAAATTTATGTGTAAAATCAATAAAATTGCCGTGTTATAAGCTGTGATTTTTGATTTATAAATACATTGTAACACAACTTGACGGATATTTCAATAGTTTAATTGAAAAAAAGCAAATTTTAATGTATAATTGTTTCAACCACAGGTTGATATTTGTTCTACCGAGAGTTTGTGGGAAAATAAATCTGCGTGTGCTATGATTTGTACAGGAAAACTGAAAGGAAGTGTTCATATGATAAACGGAGTAGGTCAGAGAATAAGGGAGCTTCGCCGCAAGGCAGAGCTTAGTCAGGAACAGCTTGCGGAAAAATTCGGCGTATCTGTACAGGCGGTGAGCAAGTGGGAGTGCAGTCAGTCCTATCCCGATATAGAGCTTTTGCGTGATATTGCAGGGACATTCGGCGTTACGGTTGATTACATTTTAAACGGTGCACAGCAGTTTGAGGCGGCAGAAGCCGTGCCTGTAAATGAATTCCCCGATGACGGCGTTATAAGAATAGTACAGTACAGGGGCAGTAAGCTTATCCGCAAGGACGATTACGACCCGAATTTTAAAATTCCTCTTGAAATTACGGACGATACGGAATGTACTGTCAATGTTGAGATTTGGGGCAGTGCAAAAATTGACGGAAACGTTCAGGGAAACATCAATGCAGGAGGCAGCATAAGCTGCTGCGGAGTTGTGGGCGAAGTGAATTCAGGCGGCTCTGTAAACTGTAACGGAGTTGTCGGTAATGTCAATTCAGGCGGTGCTGTAAACTGTAACGGAGTTGTCGGCGATATAAGCGCAGGCGGCAATGTATGCTGTGATGATGTAGCAGGAAACGTATCGGCGTGCGGCAACGTGGAATGTGATGACGTTGAAGGAAATGTCAAAGCGGACGGCGACGTTGATTGTGATGATATTAAAGGCGATGTTTATTGTAAAGGCGATGTTACCTGTGATAATGTAAAAGGAAATGTGACTGCCGAGGGAAAAGTAGAAATAAATTAAAAAAAGTCAGAAAAACACTTGACAAGCAATAAAATAACTGGTATAATTACTCTGTTATCCTCGCTCATACTATAAAGATGTGGGCGTAATCCAAGAGGAGGTGTATTGTTAATGGCAAAGGTAAACGAAAATTACGAAGTAATGGTAATCTACAGCCTCAAGAACGGTGAAGACGGCGTTAACGCTCTCAACGACAAGTTCAAGGCTATGATTGAAGCTAACGGTACAATGGAATCTGTTGATGCTTGGGGCAAGAGAAAGCTTGCTTACGAAATCGACGATCAGACTGAAGGCTACTATGTACTCTACACATTCGCTGCACAGCCTGAATTCCCGGCTGAGCTCGACCGTGTATTCAAGATCACAGAAGGCGTTATGCGTTCACTCATTACTGTAAAGTAATTCCGATGAAGACAGAAAGGACGGAGGATTATGCTTAATAAAGTTATTCTGATGGGCAGACTTACTGCCGATCCTGAATTAAGACAGACACCAAGCGGTGTAAGTACTTGTCAGATCACTGTTGCTGTAAACAGAAATTATGTTGCACAGGGACAGGAAAGACAGAGTGACTTTATTACCGTAGTTGCATGGCGTCAGACAGCTGAATTCATCAGCAGATATTTTTCAAAGGGTAAGATGATCATCGTTGAAGGCAGTCTTAGAACGAGAACCTATGACGATAAGCGTTATCCTGATGTAAGACACTATGTAACTGAAGTTTATGCCGATAATGTTTCCTTCGGTGAAACAAAAGCTGCTTCACAGGGACAGGGCGGATATGCTCCTGCACCACAGCAGTTCCAGCAGCCACAGTATAATCAGCAGCCTCAGTACCAGCAGTCTGCACCGCAGACTATGGCGGCACCGTCTATTTCAGTTGGTGATTTAGGTGATTTTGAAGAGGTAATCGGCGACAGCGACCTGCCGTTCTGATTATCTTAAAACGTATTCAATCTTAAACAGGAGGTTATCATAATGGAAAGAGATAGAGAAAGATCTCCTCGCGGCATGAAGAGAACACGCAAGAAGGTTTGCATGTTCTGTGCTGACAGAGTAGAAAAGATCGATTATAAGGATATTCCAAGACTCAAGAAGTGCATGACTGAAAGATCCAAGATTCTTCCAAGACGTGTAACAGGTACTTGTGCATATCATCAGAGACAGCTTACAACAGCTATCAAGCGTGCTAGACACGTTGCTCTTGTTCCTTACGTTTCTGACTAAGTTCGTAAATCATACCGCTTTGTTGAAAAACAGGGCGGTATTTTATTTTGCGGTACAGTCGGGGAATTTTGTCATTTTTTCTTGACTTTTCTGTGAAAAGTAGTATACTTAATATGTTAAGGGTATTTTTAGATTGAAAACCCATATTATATTTTAATCGGAGGATTTGTCATGTCAAAGGAATTTATCGTTGAAACATCAGCACGTCACGTTCACGTTTCACAGCAGGATCTCGAAATACTTTTCGGTAAGGGTGCAACACTTACAAAGAAGAAGGATCTTTCCCAGCCCGGCCAGTACGCTTGCGAAGAAAGAGTAGAAGTTGTAGGCCCTAAGAAGTCACTTGCAGGCGTTTCCATTCTCGGCCCTGTAAGACCTGCTACACAGGTTGAACTTTCCGCAACAGATGCTCGTTCAATCGGTATCAGCGCACCAATCAGAGAAAGCGGTGACGTTGCAGGTTCAGGCGCTTGCAAGATCGTAGGTCCATGCGGCGAAGTTGAACTTTCCGAAGGCGTAATCGTAGCAAAGAGACACATTCACCTTACACCTGCTGACGCAGAAGAGCTTGGCGTTAAGGATAAGGAAATCGTATATGTTCAGCTGGACACAAACGAAAGAAAGGCTATTCTCGGCGACGTAGTATGCCGTGTACACGAAAATTTTGCAAGAGCTATGCACATTGATACAGACGAAGCTAACGCTGTATGTTCAGGTGCAAACCAGATGGGCACAATCATCAAGCTTTAATTTTAAACAGCAGATGACTGCGGAGCGTGAAAGCGTTCCGCAGTTTTTGTGTTTAAACGGTTAATATCTATTTAATAATTTATACATTGAATAAAGTTCCTGCGATGTTATAATTAAAGTGTATTTTATTTTACCGAAAGGAGATATGCTTGAAAAGCATAGTAAATTTATGGCAATTAATATTGATACAACCGTCCGTAAGCTCATCTGTTACGGACTTGAAAATAATCTTATAACCGCAGAGGACAGAATTTATACCGCAAATTCAATCATTCACAAGCTTAAACTGGACGAGTATAATCCGCCTGATGAAATTTTTACCAATATTGACCTTGAAGAGGTGCTCAGGGAAATAAACGATTATGCCGTGGAGCAGGGAATTATCGAGGACAGCATTGTTTACCGTGACCTTTTTGATACGGAGATAATGGGCTGTATCACACCTCGTCCGTCTGAGGTAATCAACAAATTCAGACAGATATACCGTGAAAAGACTCCTAAGGACGCTACCGATTTTTACTATAAATTCAGCTGCGATACCGACTATATCCGCCGCTACCGTATCGCAAAGGATATGAAGTGGACAGCTGAAACCGAGTACGGTACTCTTGATATTACGATAAATCTTTCCAAGCCTGAAAAGGACCCGAAGGCAATTGCTGCCGCACTCAATGCAAAGCAGAGCTCTTATCCGAAGTGCCTGTTATGCGAGGAAAACGTTGGCTACGCAGGCAGAGTAAACCATCCTGCACGCCGTAATCACCGCATTATCCCTGTTAAGATAAACGATGAAAGATGGGGACTCCAGTACTCTCCTTATGTATATTACAACGAGCACTGCATACTCTTTAACTGTAACCATACACCCATGAAAATTGACAGAGCTGCTTTTGAAAAGCTTTTTGACTTTGTTGAGCAGTTCCCACATTATTTTATCGGCTCAAATGCTGACCTGCCTATCGTAGGCGGCTCTATCCTTACACACGAGCATTTCCAGGGCGGTCACTACACATTTGCAATGGAAAATGCAGAGATCGAAGAGGAATACACAATTGACGGCTTCAAGGATGTAAAGGTAGGACGTGTAAAGTGGCCTATGTCTGTTATCAGAATAAGCTGCCGTGATTATGAGCGTCTTGTTGAGCTGGGAGATAAAATTCTTACAGCCTGGAGAGGTTATACCGACGAGGCAGCATTTGTTTATGCGGAAACAGACGGCGTACCTCATAATACCATTACACCTATCGCAAGAAAACGAGGCAACGACTATGAGCTTGACCTTGTTCTGCGTAACAATATCACAACGGACGAGTGTCCTCTCGGCGTTTACCATCCTCATTCCGAGCTTCACCACATTAAAAAGGAGAACATCGGTCTTATTGAGGTAATGGGTCTTGCCGTGCTGCCTGCACGTCTTAAGAGCGAGATGGAGCAGCTTGCGGATGTGCTTGTAAACAAGGGTATCGACGCTGTACGTGCTGACGAAAACCTTGAAAAGCACGCTGACTGGGCAGAAGAATTTTCTGCAAGAAACGAAATCACCGCAGAAAATGTACACGAAATCATTCAGAAGGAAATCGGTCTGGTATTCTCAAAGGTGCTTGAACACGCAGGCGTTTACAAGCGCAACGAAGAGGGTATGGCTGCATTCAACAGATTTATTGACTCTTTAAATTAAATATTTACATAACTAAACCGCATTCCGCTACTGAGTGCGGTTTAAGTACTTTAGAAAGGAAAACTGCTATGATAATTGACTCACACGCACACATTTTTCCCGATAAAATTGCAGAAAAGGCAGTTGAAGGCATAGGCTCATTCTATGATTTAAAGATGAGATTTGACGGTAAAATCAGCACCTTGATTGACATTGGTGCAAAGGCAGGGGTAGAAAAATTTGTTGTACAGTCTGTCGCAACGACACCTGCACAGGTTGAAAGCATAAACAATTTTATTGCAAAAAGTGTGGAGACTTACCCCGATAAGCTGATAGGGTTTGCGGCAATTCACCCTGATTATGAGGACATCTGCGGTGAGCTTGACAGAGCTTGTGAAATGGGACTCAAAGGGGTAAAAATACACCCCGACTTCCAGCATTTCCGCATTGATGACGACAAGGCGATGAAAATTTACGAGCATATCGAGGGTAAAATGCCCCTGCTTGTTCATACGGGGGATTACCGTTATGAGTGGTCAAAGCCTGAACGTATGGCGAGGGTGCTGGACGCATTTCCAAAGCTTCAGGTTATCGGTGCGCATTTCGGCGGATGGTCGGAGTGGGACAAGGTAGAGGAAGCTTACGCAGGCAGAGAAATCTGGGTAGACACTTCCAGCGCACTTTACGAGCTTTCAGCCGAAACTGCAATGAAGCTTATACGCTTTTTCGGCGTGGACCACGTTCTTTTCGGTACGGACTATCCTATGTGGAGTGCCGTTGAGGAGCTTGAAATGCTGGGTAAACTGCCCCTTTCGGAGGAAGAACGTGAAATGATACTTCACGGCAACATCGAAAAGCTTCTTGGATTAAACTGATGAAGGTTGTTTTTGTTGCTTTAAACTCCAAATATTCCCACGCTTCTCTTGCGCCCTGGTGTCTGCTTGCAGGAATAAAAAAATACGCCGAAAGCGATGTTGAAGCCTTTGTATGCGAGGGTACTGTCAACGAAAAAGAGGACGTGCTGTTTGAGCGTGTGATGGGCTTTGAAGCTGATCTGATCGGGTTCTGCACGTACATCTGGAACGTGAAAACGGTGCTTAAGCTTGCGGAAAGGGTGAAAAAAGCACGTCCCGGCATTGTGATCGTGCTGGGCGGTCCGGAAGTAAGCTACAATGCGGAGGACGTGCTTTTAAAGAATGATTTTGTTGACTGCGTCGTGTCGGGAGAGGGCGAGGAGCCGATTGCAAGGCTCTGCGACTGTTTAAGCCTAAAGCGGGAAATTCCCGACGGTTACGGAATATGCCGCAGAAGCGGAGAAGGTATAATTGTAAATCCGCCGTTTATTTCGCCAGAGGAGCCGCCTTCGCCCTACTGCGATGAATTTTACGAAGCGCTGGGCAGCCGTATGCCCTATATTGAAACAAGCAGGGGATGCCCTTATTCCTGCGCTTTCTGTCTGTCGGGACGGTGCGGTGGTGTACGCTTCTTTGATATTGAAAGAGCGAAATCCGAGATAATTTCCCTTGCAAAGAAAACAGCGTCGGTAGTGAAATTTGTGGACCGTACTTTCAACGCAAACAAAAGCAGGGCAAAGGAAATTTTCCGTTTTATATGTGAAAATTACGGCAGGGAAATCCCGTCGGGAGTGTGTTTTCATTTTGAAATAGCAGGGGATATTCTGGATGACGAAACCATTGAGCTGCTTAACAATGCACCCCACGGTGCAATTCAGCTTGAAATCGGAATGCAGAGCTTCAACGAAAAAACGCTGTCATATATCAACCGTAAAACCGATACGGAGAAGCTTAAAAAGAACATTCTGCGGCTTACGGAAAGGAAAAATATCCATATCCACATCGACCTTATAGCAGGTCTGCCCTATGAGGGTATGGACAGCTTTGCAGACAGCTTCAATACGGGCTTTTTTCTTGGTGCGGATATGCTCCAGATGGGCTTTTTAAAGCTTCTTCACGGCGCCGATATGCGTGAGGAAAGTGAAAAGTATCCCTGTGAATTTGCGGATGAGCCGCCTTATGAGGTGCTTTCAACACCGTGGCTGAGCAGAGAAGAAATGGAGATACTGCATAAAACCGAGGACGCACTTGACCGTTTGTGCAACAGCGGACGCTTCAAACGTACAGTTGAGTACATAATCGCCGTCAGCGGAAAAACGCCCTTTGAAATATTCCGTGATTTCGGGATTTATGCGGCGGAAAAAGGTACTGCCAAAATCAGCCTTGACGATTACACAGCCCTTGTTTTAAGCTATTTTTCAAAGCAGGATGGCGTTGACGGAAGGGTGCTCCGTGATAAAATGGTATGCGACAGATTTGCAACCAATTCCTTCGGTTTACTGCCCGAAACGCTTAAAATCCACGACCCCGACCTGCTTAACAAGGCCAGACAGCACCTTAATTCCAACGAAAGCACCCGTCAGCAAAGGGGAATAAAGCGTGCCCTTGCTGTGCTTTACAGCGAAAGTGAGGACGGCAGGTACTGCGGAGTTTATGCCGATTATGATGATAATGCAAAAAACAGGCACAGTATAACTGCGCCTGAATATAAACTGAATAAATTTTATTTTGAGTTTAACCGATAACGGTATACTCTAAATTTTCCCAAAGGAGCCTTGTTCCCTCGTCAATTTCGCCGGGGAGCAGGGCTCTTGCCACCAATACGGTCTCGTCAGAGTCGATGTCGGTGCGTAAAAGATGAGCATAATCCCCGTCGATACGCACTACCTTGTATTCATACGGTCCCATATCAGTCCTCCACAACGATGTAGTTGTCGGCAGCGTTTTCCTTTGTAGCATACTCAGTGACTTGAGCACCTTTACCTTAAGAGGGCGCTGTCCCATATTGATTTCGATGATGTCGCCCACCTTAACGTCATATGAAGCACGTGCAGCCTTGCCGTTCACGACGATTTTTTCAGCGTCGCAGGCTTCATTTGCGATAGTTCTTCTCTTGATAAGACGAGTAACCTTTAAATATTTGTCGAGTCGCATTTTATACTCCTTTACTTAAACAAAAAGGCAGACCTGCCCGTGAAAGAGCAGTCTGCCGAAAAAATCAGGAAAAATTACTTAGCGTCAACAGCGTCCTTGAGAGCCTTACCAGCCTTGAAAGCAGGAGCCTTCTTAGCAGGAACCATAATCTTTTCCTTAGTTCTTGGGTTTGTAGCTTCCTTAGCAGCTCTTTCACGAACTTCAAATGTACCGAAACCTACAACCTGAACCTTATCACCAGCAACGAGTGCGTCTGTGATAGAACCGATTACAGCGTTGAGTGCCTTTTCTGAATCCTTCTTAGTGAAACCGCTCTTTTCAGCAATTGCATTGATTAATTCTGCCTTTGTCATTTTGACATACCTCCATATGATTTTTTTAAATGGCACAAGCCATTGTTCTTAATTTTTTGCTTTACGCCAATATGCGTCAAGCTCATCTATGTTCAGGGATTTCATATCAACCCCGTCGAACCTTGTCAATTCTTCGGTCTTACGGAATCTTTCAACAAACTTGTCGGAAGATCTTGTAAGAGCCTCTTCGGAATCAAATCCGCACAGACGAGAAACATTTACAGCGGAGAAAAGAATATCGCCGATCTCCTCTTCGATATTGCTGTTTTCGTTTATAGCCTTTTTAAGCTCCGCAATTTCGCTTTCCAGCGCCTCTATTGCAGACTGCACGTTTTCAAAATCCATACCTGCACGCTTTGCACGCTGTCCCAGCTTCTGCGCTCTCATTAAGGCAGGCAGGGCAGAGCATACGCTTTCAAGGGTTTCCGTGTAGGTTTCCTGACCCTTGGTTTCCTGCTTGATGTTATTCCAGTTCTTAAGCACCTCGCCCGAATCCTTGACGGAAACGTCGCCGAAAACGTGGGGGTGACGGATAACGAGCTTCTGACAAACTTCATTTACAACATCGCCGAAATCAAAGCTGTTCTTTTCCTCTTCGATACGGCAATGGAATACAACCTGAAGAAGAACGTCGCCCAGCTCTTCACGGAGAAGCTCTGTATCCTCTGTGTCGATAGCCTCGATAGCCTCGTACACCTCTTCAATGAAATCCTTGCGGATGGAGTGGTGATCCTGCTCTCTGTCCCAGGGACAGCCGTTTTCGGAACGGAGTATACGCATAATTTCCAGCATATCATCCATATTGTATCTGTCTTTAAATGTAAATTCCATTATTTATCAAAAACCTCTGATTTAACTTTTCGGAGCAAACATCGGAATATGCTGTATCTATGGGGAAATACCCGATTTCCGACCGTGCTTTTTTACATCGTGCATTTAATATATTAACCTATAATTAGAAATATTTCAAGAGGTTTTTGAAAAAAACTTAACAAATCAGCATTTTTAACGTAGTTTTGTTCAAAACGCCTGTTAAATGTGTGCTTATTATGTAAATTATTGCCCCTGAAATAACAGAAACCGCAACGGAAATTCTGCTGTCGTCCACGTTAGTTAACAGATTATTTACAATTAAGGCCGTGCCGCCGCAGAGAATACCGCAGAAAACTATTTTCCCCAGCAAGGAAAATACTGATGTCTTTTTTAAGCCTGTGTATTTTTCTGCGTAAGCTATTGCCGCAATCATTATTACACCGTAGCAAAGCACCGTTGAAGCCGCCGCACCTGCAACGTTAAGCTCAGGCACGGACACCAGCAGGATATTTCCCATAAGCTTCACAGCCACGCCCCACAGCATAATTTTTACGGGAACATCACTTCTGCCCACAGCCTGCAATGCCGCAAAAAGCACAGATGAAACCGACAGAAAAATTACACCGATACCCAGAATACGAAGCGACGGACCGCATATTTCCGTTTCGGTGCTTCTCATAGGGAACAGAAGCCGCAGTATGTCAGGGGCGATTGCGGAAATTCCTATACCGCAGGGTACGGAAATGTAGGCGGCAGTGAAAACAACGTTCTTCACTGCATTTCTCACAGCGTCGGCGTTTCCCTCCGCACAGGCTCCTGCAATTGACGGAACAGCGCTTTTTCCGAACATATTTGTAAATGAGGGTATCAGATTGAATATGGTCACCGCAAGTCCGGTAAAGCTACCATAGAAAAAATTGGGCAGAAGTTCGGCTTTTATACCGCTGCCCGTATATTCCGCAAACAATCCCGGGGCGGTCTGCACAGCTTTTTCAAGGGAGCGTGTAATGGTTGCAAGGTCGATGAGGGAGGTAAGGTTTGAAATAAGCGCACCTGCCGCGACTGGAAGGATTATTTTTGCAAGCTGTCGGGAAATTGCGGAAGAAAACCTGCCTTTTGCGTGTTTAAACGGGTCGGCTGAGGCTTTTTCGCAAATCATAACGCAGACCATTCCTGCAAAGGTAGAAAATGTCACTCCCGAAATTGCCGCCGCCGCCGCAAGGGGCATAACAAGTTCCTCTGCAGACAGACGGGACAGCTCTTTAAAGGGAAATATTTTTCCTAAAACAGCGGCGGCTTGTTCAAGCTGTACAGGTGTAAGCTTTAACACGGCGGCACAGCAGGCAAGTCCCGATACAAGCTTTACCACCGCTTCAGCTACCTGCGAAACGGCGGTAGGGTACATATTCCGCAGACCCTCACGATAACCTCTGTAAGCCGCCGTGACGCATCCGAAAAATACCGACGGCGCTATCATTGCCACCGCAAACACGGATTCGGGGCTTCTGCTTATAAAACAGCAGAACGGATATGCAAGCATAAGCATAAGCAGTGTAAAAGCAAGTCCCGTTACAGCACAGACTGTAAGGGCGGTGCACTTTACATCTTTAAGCTCCGAGCCGTTTTGCAGTGCGGATTTTTCCGCTGTAAGCTTTGCCGCCGCTACGGGGATACCTGTTGCGGAAACAGCGTAAACCGTCATAAAAATGCCGTATGCCGAGGAAAAATACCCCATACCCGTGCCGCCCAGCATATTTGCAAGGGGAATACGGAAAATTGCTCCTATGACTTTTGCCAAAGCCGCAGAAGCAATGAGAATGAGCGAGCTTTGCAGAAAATTCTGTTTTTTCACGTCATCAATCCTTTCAGTTTAAATTTGTATTGCCTTTTATAAAATAATGTGCTATAATAACCTTGTATTTTTATTTTTATGAAAGGTTGCGAATATATATGAATTATTCATTCTCAGATAAGGTAACGGGACTTCAGCCTTCCGCTATCAGAGAAATCCTTAAGTTTACAGCTGACCCTACCGTTATTTCATTTGCGGCAGGAAATCCTGCTCCCGAAGCGTTTCCTGTAAAGGCAGTAAGCGAGATCACAGCAAGACTTCTCGAATCAAACCCTGTTTCTGCTCTCCAGTACAGCATCACCGAGGGTTATACACCTCTCCGTGAGACTCTTAAAAAGGAAATGCAGGACGCAGGCTGCTTTGACCCTGATATGGACGACCTTATCATCACATCAGGCGCACAGCAGGCCAACGAGCTTGCGTGCAAGGTTTTCCTCAACGAGGGCGACACTCTTATCTGCGAGGCACCTACATTCATCGGAAGCTTAAACGCATTCAAGTCCTACAACGTTGCTCTTAAAGGCGTACCTATGGACAGTGACGGTATGAATATTGAAATGCTTGAAGAAACAATCAAAACTTCAAAAAATCCTAAGCTTATCTATATTATACCTAATTTCCAGAACCCTACGGGACTCTGCACATCTCTTGAAAAGAGAAAGGCTATCTATGAGCTTGCAAAGAAATACGGCCTTATGATTCTCGAAGATAATCCATACGGCGACATCAGATTTGCAGGAGAGGACATCCCTTCCATCAAAACTATGGACAAGGACGGTCTTGTAATTTACTCACGCTCCTTCTCAAAGACTCTTGCTCCCGGTATCAGAGTAGGCTATGTTACAGCTCCTAAGGAAGTAATCCAGAAGATGGTAGTCTGCAAGCAGGTTGCCGACGTACATACAAACGCTATGGCACAGATCATCTGCGACGAGTTCCTCAAGAATTACGATATGAATGCACATCTTGAATCCATCAGAACAATTTACAGAAACAAGTGCAATCTTATGCTTGGTGAGCTTGACAAGAATTTCTCCAAAAAGGTTACATTCACACGTCCTGAGGGCGGTCTTTTCATCTGGGGTACGCTTCCTGAGGGCTATGATATGATGGGCTTCTGCACAAAGGCAGTTGAAAACAAGGTTGCCGTTGTTCCCGGTACAGCTTTCCTTATAAATGAAAGTGACAAGACCTCATCATTCAGATTAAACTTCTCCACACCTACCGATGAACAGCTTGTAAAGGGCTGTGAAATTATCGGCAAGCTTTCTAAGGAGTTATTTGATTAACACTATACTATATTAATAGAAAAAATAAGACGGCTGTCGGAAAGGAAAAAATTATGTCCGAAACAGAAAACAAGAAGATAATTTTCAGCGGAATTCAGCCGACGGGTACCTTTACTCTCGGCAACTATATCGGTGCGGTTTCCCACTGGGGCAAGCTTCAGGAGGATTACAACTGCATTTACTCAATCGTTGATATGCACGCTATTACCGTACGTCAGGAGCCTGCAAAATTAAGACAGAACACACTTGAAGCTTATGCGCTCATTCTTGCCTGCGGTGTTGACCCTGAAAAATCCATTGCATTCATCCAGAGTCACGTCAAGACCCACGCAGAGCTTAACTGGATCCTTGCCTGCTCCACGCAGTTCGGTGAGCTTTCCAGAATGACCCAGTTCAAGGATAAATCAGCAAAGCACCCTGACGACGTAAACGCAGGACTTTTCACATATCCCGTGCTTATGGCTGCGGATATTCTTGCGTATAAAACAGATCTTGTGCCTGTTGGTGCTGACCAGAAGCAGCATCTTGAGCTTGCAAGAAACATCGCACAGCGTTTCAATTCAAAGTACGGTGAGCTGTTTACAGTTCCGGAGCCATATATTCCGAAGACGGGCGCAAAGGTAATGTCACTTCAGGATCCGACAAAGAAGATGTCCAAATCCGACGAAAACCCCAATGCCTGCATCTATATTCTCGATGAGCCTGACGTGATTATGCGTAAATTCAAGAGAGCCGTTACAGACAGCGAAGCTTGTGTACGCTATGCAGAGGGCAAGGACGGCATAAACAACCTTATGTCGATTTATTCCGTTGTAACGGGCAAGGATTATGCTGAAATAGAGCGTGAATTTGACGGTAAGGGCTACGGCGACTTCAAGGCAGCGGTAGGCGAGGCAGTGTCCGATCACCTCAAGCCTGTACGTGAAAATTTTGCACGTTATATGGCTGACAAGGCATATCTTAAGGAATGTTACACAAAGGGCGCTGAAATGGCACTCAGAATTTCCCAGAAAACTATCTCCAAGGCATACCGCAAGGTTGGCTTTGTTGACAGAACCTGATAATTAAAGATGTTGATATTATTTCAGATCAAGCTGCGTAAAATTGCGGCCTGGTCTGGAATGATTGATATAATTTTAACGATAAAAAGCAACTTTGTGCAATAGGAGAATACAATGTAAACGTTAACTTAAACGTTTTATTGATTTTTTGAACAAAATGAAAAGTAGTAAAAATGTCTTCATTGTGTTTTTTACTATACAAGTGGATATAACTGTAAAAAAGGACATAAAAAGTTAAAAAAGTAATGTTTAAAATACTTAAAAAGTTATAAAAATATTGTGCAAAGTAACTATTTTTCACTTGAAATACACAAAAAGCATTGACAGAAACCGTTTTGAGTTGTATATTAAATAACGAAAAGCGGCGAAAACGTTTATGATGAAAAGCAGCTACGACATTAAGTTTGTTTGGAGAAGTTGATATGGTTTCAATAAAGGATATAGCTTCGGAATGCGGTGTGTCGATTGCAACCGTAAGCAAGGCTTTGAATAACCATAAGGATGTCAGCGAATCCACCAAAGCGTATATAAGGGAGACGGCGAAAAGGCTGGGTTATCTTCCCAACACTCAGGCGAGGGCGCTTAAAACAAACCGTACATATAATCTCGGAGTTCTTTTTGCTGAACGTGCCAAAAGCGGTCTGACCCACAGTTACTTTGCGGCTGTACTGAACAGCTTCAAGAACGAGGCTGAGGCTCACGGCTACGATATAACATTCATCAGCCATCAGATCGGCGATAATCCGCTTACATTTTACGAGCACTGTCTCAGCAGAAACGTTGACGGCGTTATGGTAGTCAATGTTGATGATTACGAGGACGAGGGCGTTACAGAGCTTCTTGCGGGAAGAGTCCCTACGGTAACGCTTGATTACAAGTCCGAAAACAATCCTGCTGTTATTTCTGACAATTATTACGGTATGCAGACGCTTGTGAAATATATATGCAGCAAGGGACACAAAAAAATTGCGTATATTTACGGCGATACAGCGACAGTAACTGCAACAAGACTTGACAGTTACAAGAATACGCTGGAAAGCCTGAATATAAAAATCAGAAATGATTATCTGCTTCAAGGCAAATATCACGATCCTGAAACAACCGAAAAGCTTGCGGCACAGCTTGTGAAAATGAGTGACCCGCCGACCTGTATAATACTCCCTGACGATTTTTCGGCAATCGGAGCGCTTACAGCGTTTGAAAAGCTTGGATTGTCAGTTCCTGATGACATTTCCATAGTAGGTTATGACGGGATAATGCTTTCACAGGTCCTTAATCCGAAGCTGACGACCTTCAGACAGGATACTGACAAGCTTGGTGCTGAAGCTGCGAAACAGCTGATTGCTCTGATTAAAAAGGAGATAACCAATAATGCTGACCCGGTCATTGTTAACGGTTATTTGCTTGAAGGCTTATCGGTCAAGGAAATTGGCTGATAATAAACAAACCTATTATATTTTTAAAAAATATAATATATTTTAAGGAGGAAAATCAAATGAAGAATTTTAAGAGAAACATTGCTCTGCTTTCTGCATTAGCATTAGCTGGAACTATGCTCGCAGGCTGCGGTGAAAAGGCAACAGACGAAGGCAACGCTCCTGCAGGCGGCGACAACGCTGCTGCAACAGAAGCTGCTGGCAACAGCGGTTCTGATGAAGCTGCTGCTTCCACATCCAACGATGGTAAGGTACTCAAGATCTGCGCTTGGAACGAAGAATTCAAGGGTCTCTTCGAAACATACTATGCTGGTACAGCTCCAATCAGCGGTACAGAAACATACTATGACAAGGCTCCTGGTCTTCCAGAAGGCGTAACAGTAGAATGGGTTATCACAGCTAACGAAGGTAACGCATACCAGGATAAGCTCGACCAGGATCTTCTTGCTCAGGCTGACAACTCCGGCGATGCTCTCATCGATATGTTCCTTTTCGAAGCTGACTATGCTCTTAAGTATGTAAACTCCCCATACACACTCGACGTTAAGTCTATCGGTCTTACAGACGGTGACCTCGGCGAAATGTATCAGTACACAAAGGATATCTGCACAGACGATGCTGGCGCTCTCAAGGGTGTTTCCTGGCAGGCTACACCAGGCCTCTTCGCTTACAGAAGATCTATTGCTAAGGACGTTATCGGTTCCGATGATCCTGCTGATGTTCAGGCTGCTGTTGCAGACTGGGGCAAGTTCAGCGAAACAGCTGCTGCTGCTAAGGATAAGGGCTACTTCATGCTCTCCGGTTACGATGATGCTTACAGAACATTCTCCAACAACGTTGCTGCTCCTTGGGTAGACGCTAACAACAAGATCGTTGTTGACGACAACCTCATGACATGGGTTGACCAGACTAAGGAATTCACAGACAACGGCTACAACGAAGGTTCTTCCCTCTGGTCCGACGTTTGGGCACAGGGTCAGTCCGCTGCTGGAAAGGTATTCGGTTACTTCTACTCCACATGGGGCATCAACTTCACACTTCTCGGTAACGCTGGCGAAGAAGGCTTCGGCGACTGGGGCGTTTGCGAAGGCCCACAGAGCTACTACTGGGGCGGTTCATGGCTTGCTGGCTGCGCAGGTACAGACAATGCTGATCTCGTTGCTGACATCATGAAGCACATGACATGTAACGCTGAAACAATGACAGCTATCACAGAAAATACACAGGACTACACAAACAACGCATCTGCTATGAACGCACTTGCTAACTCTGACTTCCAGTCCGAATTCCTCGGCGGTCAGAACCACATTGCACTCTTCGCAGAAGCTGCTCCAAAGATCGACATGAGCAACATCACAGCTTATGACCAGGGTCTTAACGAATCCTTCCAGGCTGCATTCAAGGATTACTTCACAGGTGCAGTTGATAAGGATACAGCTCTCGAAAACTTCTACACAGCTGCTATTGAAAAGTATCCTGGCCTTACTAAGTAATTTTACAAGGTAAGTTTACTTAAGTATAACAACTAATCGTATGATTTAAGATACGGGGCGGGCTAAGCCCGTCCCGTATTTTTTCATACCTATTTTAAGCAAAATTTTCATGGTGAAAGGGTATAACTGCTTATTTTTTGGCTTTATATGATGGTGATAGTATGGCTTCTCCTCTTTCGCGTAGAAAATCCATAAGCTATTCAAAATGGGGTTACTTCTTTATTGCACCATTTTTTATCGTTTATGCAATTTTCTCACTTTTCCCTCTTTTAAGCACATTCTACAACAGTTTATTTGAAAACTACATGAATGGTCTTAATCAGGTTGGTCCTACATTTGTCGGACTCAAGAATTTCCAGACTGTTTTAAATGCAGAAAGTGATATGATGAGATATATCCTCAATACATTCATTATCTGGATTGTTGGCTTTATTCCACAGATTTTCTTTTCACTTCTTCTTGCTTCATGGTTTACAGACATCAGACTGAAGCTCAAGGCTACCGGCTTCTTCAAGGTAGTTATTTATCTTCCTAACGTAATCATGGCTGCCGCTATTTCGATGCTTTTCTTTGCAATCTTCTCAAATATCGGCCCTATCAATAGTATGCTTGTTAACGCAGGAATCCTTAGCGAGCCATATAAGTTCTTCGATCACGAAGGTAGTACAAGACTTATCATTGCAGGCATCAACTTCCTTCTCTGGTACGGTAATACTACAATCATGCTTATGGCTGCAATCATGGGTGTTGACCCATCACTCTACGAATCTGCTGATATTGACGGTGCTAACCCAACACAGCAGTTCTGGAAGATTACAATTCCACTTATCAGACCACTTCTTCTTTACACATTTGTTACATCCCTCATCGGTGGTCTCCAGATGTTCGATATTCCGAATATCATCACAAACAAGCAGGGTTCTCCAAACAGAACATCTATGACTATGGTTATGTACCTTAACAATCACCTCTTCAGTAAGAACTACGGTATGGGTGGTGCGGTATCAGTTGTACTCTTTGTAGTAGGCGCTGTACTCAGTATCCTCGTATTCTATACAATGCGTGATAAGGATGCACCCAAGAAATCAATCAAGAAAAAGAAGGGGGCTAACTTATTATGAGTTCTAATACATATGATGTAGCGGGTCAGAGAAATCAGACAATTCTCCTTGTAAGAAGAATTATCGCTTATACTGTACTTATCGTTCTTACAATTCTTTCTCTTTTCCCATTTATTATCCTTATTATCAACTCAACACGTTCACATTATGACATTATGCAGGGCTTCTCACTTATTCCGGGTACAACATTCGGACAGAACCTGACTAATGTTCTTAAGAATGAGCAGCTTCCTATCTTCAGAGGTATGCTCAACAGCTTTATCGTTGCAGGTGGCTCCGCACTTCTTTCAGTTTACTTCTCTACATTTACCGCTTACGGTATTCATGTTTATGATTTCAGACTCAAGAAGTTTGCGTTCACATTTATCATGATCATCATGATGGTACCTACACAGGTTTCCGCACTTGGTTTTATCAAGCTTATGCGTTCATTCAATATGCTTGATACATTCTGGCCACTTGTTATTCCATCAATTGCCGCTCCAGCTGTATTCTTCTTTATGAAGCAATATATGGAAAGCTCACTTCCTCTTGAAATTGTTGAAGCTGCAAGAATTGACGGCTGCAACGAATTCAGAATTTTCAACGAAATCATTTTACCTATTATGAAGCCGGCTATTGCTGTACAGGCAATCTTCACATTCGTAACAGGTTGGAACAACTACTTCACACCAGCTCTTATTCTTTCCAAGAAGAACATGAAGACGCTTCCAATCCTTATTGCTGAACTCCGAAGCGCTGACTTCCTTAAGTTTGATATGGGTCAGGTTTACTTCCTTATCATGCTTTCAATCTTACCAGTTATCGTTGTATACCTCTGCCTTTCCAAGTTCATCATCCGTGGTGTTACACTTGGTTCTGTAAAGGGTTAATTTGTAGACAAAGAGATAACGAGAAACAAAACAGATTTACAGCGGTATGCTTTTTGCATACCGCTGTTTCATTTTTTTAAGTTGACAAATTCATTTAATGACACTATAATTATACTAATAAAAATCGGACGGAGGCAGTTATGAAAAAATTATTCAACGACGGATGGAGCTTTAAAAAAACTTCAATAGAGTGTACATATGAAAATGCTATGGAAAATGACGGCTGGGAAAGAGTTGACCTTCCTCACGACTGGCTGATATATCAGGCAAAAGCACTTTATGAAACAAGTACAGGCTGGTATAAAAAGACATTTACAGCAGATGAAACAGCAGTTTACAAATTACGCTTTGAAGGTGTTTATATGGATACGGTTGTCTATGTAAACAATACGGAAGCAGGCGAGTGGAAATACGGCTATTCAACTTTTGAAATTGATATTTCAAAGTATGTTGTAAAGGGAGAAAACCAGGTTGTAGTTTGTGTAAGACACCGTGAGCCGAATTCAAGATGGTATTCAGGTGCGGGTATTTACAGGAATGGTTACCTTATCAGACACACCGATGCGTATTTTGCTTCGGACAGCGTTTATTTTTCAGCAGAAAAGAAGAATGATGTTTGGGACGTAAAAATCAATTCGATTGCGGAAAAGGCTGACGGGTGCAAAATTTTTTATCGCTTAAAAAATGCAGATGAAAGCGTTGTTTATGAAGCTGAAAGTGTATGCAATGAAGAGCATAAGTTTACCATTGAAACGCCCGAAATCTGGGACATTGACAGCCCGTACCTTTATACATTGGAAGCGGAGCTTGTGAAGAATGGCACGGTAAATGATAGTTATTGCTGTAAGGTCGGCTTCAGAGACGTAAAATTCAGCCCTGACGAGGGTATGATTTTAAACGGTCGTCACGTTAAACTGAACGGTGTGTGCCTGCATCACGACTTAGGCGGTCTTGGTGCGGCTGTAAATAAGGAAGCAATCAGACGCCAGCTTGTTAAAATGAAGGGAATGGGAGCGAATGCTGTAAGAACGTCCCATAATATGCCTGCCGTTGAGTTTATGGAGCTTTGCGACGAAATGGGTATTCTTGTTGATAACGAAGCTTTTGATATGTGGGAGCTTAAAAAGACGGACTACGACTACGCAAGATTTTTCAATGACTGGTATAAAAAGGACGTTGAAAGCTGGGTGTGCAGAGACAGAAACCATCCGTCGGTTATAATGTGGAGCATCGGTAACGAAATTTACGATACTCACGCTTCACCGAGAGGTGTCGAGATAACCAGAATGCTCCGTGATGAAGTAAGAAAGTACGACTTTAACCATAACGCATACACAACCATCGGCTCAAACTATATTCCTTGGGAGGGTGCACAGAAATGCGCCGAGGAAGTTGAGCTGTCAGGTTATAACTACACCGAGCACATTTACGAGGAGCACCATAAAAAGTACCCCCACTGGTGTATTTACGGAAGCGAAACTGCCGCAAGAGTACAGAGCCGCAGTGTTTACCACTTCCCGAAATCCGCTGCATACATTACTCACGACGATCTCCAGTGTTCTTCCCTTGAAAACTGCCGTGCAGGTGTGGGCGAAAGAACCGCCCAGACCTCTATCATAGCAGACAGGGACACACCATTCAGCGCAGGCCAGTTTATCTGGACAGGTGCTGATTATATTGGCGAGCCAAGCCCGTATTCCACAAAAAATGCTTACTACGGTCAGATTGATACCGCAGGCTTTGAAAAGGACAGCTACTATCTTTATAAAGCAGCGTGGACAGACGAGATTGTGCTTCATCTTATGCCTTACTGGGACTTTAACGAGGGTCAGCTTATTGACGTTATGGTTTACACAAACCAGCCTTTTGCCGAGCTTTTCTTCAACGGAAAATCCCTCGGAAAGAAGGCGATCGAGGGTATTTACAGCGCCGACTGGCAGCTTCCATACGAAAAGGGCGAGCTTAAAGCGGTTGCTTACGATAAGGACGGCAACATCACCGCAGAGGATTACACCCGTTCATTCGGCGATACTGCGGAACTGCGTCTTATACCCGACAAAACACAGCTCAAAGCAGACGGCGCAGACCTGATTTACGTTGATATTTCCGCATTTGACAAGGACGGTACTTTTGTCGCAAACGCCCGTAACAGAGTGAATGTTTACGTAAACGGTGCGGCACGGCTTGTTGCCCTTGACAGCGGCGACAGCACAGATTACGACGAGTACAAGTGCAGTTCAAAGAAGCTTTTCGGCGGTAAACTTGCCGCAATTATCAAGGCGAAGAATATCGCAGGTGAAATTGAAGTAACTGTAAAATCCGCAGGACTGCCCGACGCTGTGCTTAAACTTGAAGCAGTTGAAGCAGAGTTTGTAAACGGCACAGCGGACGCGTTTGAAGCGAATACCGTTCTTCCCGAAAACAACGAAATTCCTGTTCGTAAAATTGAGCTTAAGACGGAAACACAGCATTTTAACGCTGATGTGCGTACAGCAAAGGTCACAGCAAAGGTTTACCCCGAAAACGCAACTCACGGAATTGAATGGGCGGCTGTTACCGAAACAGGCGTAAAGACCAACATTGCTGACGTTTCCGCTGACGGTGAAAGCGTTATCGTAAACACATACGGCGATGGTGAATTCCGTCTGCGCTGCTTCAGCAGAAACGGCAAGCCTGCCCCTGAGGTCATTTCCGAAATTGAAATGGACATCAGCGGCATAGGCAGTGCAATCGTTGACCCGTACAGCGAGCTTGTAAAGGGCAGTCTTTACAGCGTAAGCAAGGAAAAATTGAACGAGGTTGCAAACGGCGGTGTAAGCGTACAGCCTGAGGGCAGAAACTGTATCGGTTATCGTAAGGTTGACTTCGGTGTTGCAGGTACGGATAAGTTTACGCTTCCGCTTATCGTGTGGCATAACAATGACCCTGTTGACTTTGCTTTATGGAAGGGTATGCCGTGGGAAGAGGGTGCAGAAAAGCTTGGTGAGTTTACATATCAGGCTGATTTCATCTGGCAGACCTACATTTCAAATACGTTTACCCTGGACAAAAAGCTTAAGGGCATAAACGACATCTGTTTTGAATTTGAAGAAAACGACAGAAGGATTTACTTCGGCGGATTTATCTTTGAAGCACCCGATGCAGCTTATTCTGTGATAAGTGCGGCTGACAATTCCCACATTCACGGTGATACCTTCAATGTGAGCGGAGATGTTATAGAACACATCGGAAACAACGTATTTATGGAGTTTGACGGATTTGATTTTGCAAGGGGAGTAAAGAGCGTGACCGTATGCGGACGTACTCACAATGCAAATGACTCCATACATCTCAAGCTTGAAGGTGAAAACGGAGTACAGCGAGAAATTCTCGAATTCCCGCACACAGATGATTATACGGAAATCACATTTGAACTTTGTAACCGTACAGGTATGAACAAGGTAAGATTTGAATTCCTGCCGGGATGCGATTTTGACTTTGCAAGCTTTAAATTCAATTCATTAGAATAAATAAAACGGTGTTGTATGAACATAATTAAAAGTTCTGCAACACCATTTTTTTCAGTGCTTATTAAATGATTTACATTGATTGTAATCAAAATTTATCCGTCATTACCCAAAGAAAACTTTATGTTTTCTTTGGGTAATGAGATTTAAATGGCTTTAAATCAGAAAATATAGCCGCTATTCAGATTAAAATGCTTTTTCAAGATAGTAAAAAACGAAAATTTACTTATCTTTACATTATTGTTCTGAATTGCGGCTTTGTTTTGCTTAGAATTGCTAAGGGCTCTGCCCTTAACCTGTGGGGGCGCTGCCCCTTTGACCCAAGCAAACGCAGTTTGCTTTCAAGCCATTTTGAAAAAGTCTTGACCTAAAACTTCAGCGTTTGCAAATATCCTTTATCCATCCAGTAACGCCGTCGGGCAGTCTTTCGTCGGCAGGCGTACCGTTGTCAAACATAAGATTGTTCTGCACCCAGTTTATCATACAGTGCTGACCCATTTCAAAGCCGTAGAAAACGGAGGAAACACCGCCGTCACCGTTGTAGACCCATTCAGGGAAAAAGCAGATGCAGTTTTTGAGCTGTGAAAGCTTTTCAAGATGAGGAGTGATACATTCCTCAAACACAGCCATTTCGTCGTGTCTGCCGTGGGCAATAAGCAGGCTTACGCCGCTGTCGGAAATTTTATCGAGAGCGTCATAGGACGGCATATACCCTGATGAAATCGGGATAGCACCGTCAAAATAGCCTATGTAATCTTCTAAAAGCTGCCAGGTGAAATATCCCCCCGACGAAGCTCCCATAACAAACTTTTTGCTGATGTTTGTGGCATTGTCAGCACAAACCTTATCGTAAATTTCCTTTATCGGCTTTGAGTGGGCAGGGGACCAGGTGCCCTCTATATATCCGTTTTCAAGGCGCTTTTCGTTCGCAAGTGGTACGATTATGTAAGCACCGCCCATAGCCTGCTGATACTTTGGTGAAGCGTACTGTTCCGCACCGCAGCACATTATGCAGCCTTCTCCCATAAGAGAATTGCTTGCGCCGTGAAGCCACATAAGGACAGGGTATTTTCCCTCAGGGTCAGCACCGTGCTTTACAGGGTCGTAAACGTAATATTTAATGTCACCCGTATCGGCGCAGGGGTGTATATACTCGTCAAAAAGTTCAAAGTAAATTTTGCTTGTGTAGGTTGTGGAATAGCTTATAAATTCATTTTCCTTAAGGAATTTTGCCCATTCGGGAACCGCATTTTTATCCTGAGAAATCTGCTTAAAATCAGGCAGAGCCATAAAAAACACCTCTCCTTTTAAAATAGTTTAATCTGATTATAGCATAAATGGAAAATGTGTCAAGAAAAATTTGAAAAAGCTATTGACAAGAGTGTATATATGCGTTATACTGTATATATCGAGATAATAACAGTATAACGGTGCACATATACTGTCTAAGTAAACGCTGATTAAATCGTTTCTGCCGTTTTTCGCAACACTTTCAGTAACGTATGTTCGAGCGTTGTGAAAAAACAACGAAACGATTGCTTCGCATTAATCAGCGATTCCTAAAAGAAAGGTATACCTATGAACATTGTAATTAAAAACAAATCCGACGCTCCCATCTATGAACAGATCAAGGAGCAGATAAGGGAACAGATCCTTGACGGAAAAGCAAAGGAAAATGAACAGCTTCCTTCCATCCGTCAGCTTGCAAAGGATCTTAAAATCAGCGTAATTACCACCACAAGAGCGTACAACGACCTTATGGAGGAAGGCTTTATCGTATCCGTTTCGGGAAAGGGGTATTTTGTTGCGTCAAAGACCAATGAGCTGCTCAGGGAAAGACTTATCTGCGAAATGGAAAACGGACTTGAAGCGGCTGTCGTAAACGGCAGAAACGCAGGTCTGTCCGATGAAGAGATAAAGACGGCTCTTGAAACCGTGCTGAAGGAGATTTCCGACAGCGAATAACCGTATGAAAGGACACAGGCTATGGAAAATGCAATTGTTATAAAAAATCTCTGCAAAATTTACAGCGGCTTTGAGCTTAAAGATGTTTCGTTTAATCTTCCAAAGGGCTATATTATGGGCTTTGCGGGACAGAACGGTGCAGGCAAGACAACGACTATCCGTTCAATTTTAAATATGATAAAAATAAACAGCGGTGAAATCACCATCTTCGGTAAGGACAACATAAAATACGAGCGTGAAATCAAGCAGGATGTAGGCGTAGTCCTTGACGAGCTTTATTTTACCCGTCATCTTAAAATCAAAAGCATTGAGGCTCAGCTTAAAATGTTCTACGACAACTGGAACAGCGAGGTTTTCAAGAGCTACATAGAAAGATTTAAACTGCCTTATAATAAAAAGTGCGGCGATTTTTCCAAGGGTATGAAAATGAAGCTTATGATTGCGGCGGCCCTTGCTCACGACGCAAAGCTGCTTATCCTTGACGAGCCTACAAGCGGACTTGACCCTGTTGCAAGAGATGAACTGCTGGATATTTTCGGCGAAATCATCGAGGACGGCGAGCACAGCATTTTATTCTCCACACATATCACAGCGGATATTGAGCGTGTTGCGGATTACCTTACCATACTTTACAACGGTAAGATTTACGAAACAGGCGAAAAGGACGAGATAATGGAAAAATACGTTGTCATCAAGGGTGACGCCGCTGACATCAACGAGGAGATAAAAAAGCACACCATCGGTTTCCATAACTACCGCAATGGTTTTGAGTCACTTTATAAAGCAGAATATACTGACCTGCTGCCTGACAGCGTGGTTGTTGAAAAGGCTTCCATTGATGAAATAATGGTATATATTGCAAAGGAAGGTTAATATGAAGAATATTAAAGAATGCATAGCCTATGCAAAATACGATTTTATCAATTTAAAATCAACCAATACCCTGGGTATGGTTATTGTGTTTATGATGTTCGGCATGATGGCGTTGATTTCTATTCCTGAGATGGCGTTTTCTATATTAATAGCGGCTCCTGCCGTATTCAATGCGCTTTTTGCAATGGAGGAGGAAAGCGGTTATTGTCAGCTTGGATTTTTTCCTGCAAAAAGAAGCAATGCGGTATACGGAAGATTTCTGCTGACTTTTGCAGCAACGATTGTTCTGCTTGTGATTGCGTTTGTTATGACAAATATTGCAAGGTCGGCAAATGCGGGGATGGTGGATTTATCCCTGGAAAATTTGCCTGAGCAGGCAAAAGCAGTATTGGCACAGTTTCCGGAAGTAACCGATATGTTTATTGCGGCGGCTGTATTTCTCTTTGCAAATGTGCTGAATGTAACTTCGCTGACCCTGTATTATGCGGTAGCTCCCGAAAAGGAAATTGCATACTCCTTTGCTGTGATGGGTATTGTAGCGGCAGTTGGATTTGCGGTGGTTAAAATTGCGGATATAAGCTTAATGGATACGATTGAATTTGCAATTGATGTGCTTGAAAATCAGACCCTTGTAAGCGTAATCTGCTTTGCGGCAGGTGCACTTGTAAATATTCCGTATGCAATTATTGCGAGCCGTTTGTTTATCAAGAGAATTTACAAGTGAGGTGCGGTATGAGAGATTTAAAAGAAATTTTTAGCTTTGCAAAATGCGACTTTATGAATATTGAAGCGAAAAATTTAAGGGTTATAGGAATAATCTGCGGAATTTTTCTGGTTATAACTTTTATACTGATTCCGTTTCTGGGAGTTGTGATAATTCCAATAATAGGCATATACAATATTCTTCCGCTGTTCGGTATGGATGAAAAATGTAATCTTTACAATCTTTATGGCTTCCTGCCTGCAAAGATGAGCAATGCGGTAATAGGACGCTTCGTTGCAAATTTTGCAAATATCACATTCTGCACTCTGGTAAGCGTTCTTGCTTTGGCTTTGTCAATGAAGCTTGACCTGTACATAAAGTTAAATCTGTTTAATTTGTGGGATGTTAATATTCCCACTGCAACGATTGAAACGCCTGTCCTTGTTTTAATAATTATGCTTCTTCTGATATTCTGCTCCACAATAAGCGTAACAAGTCTTACAATAAATTATGCTGTGGGCACGGCAAAGGAAACCATAGTAAGCTTTATTGTGATGATAGTGATTGTAGTAGTGTTTGGAGGATACGTAACAATTTTTGAGCCTGACCCTACTGCTCTTGCGAATAAAATTTTTGATATGTTGGAAGAATCACCTGAGATGCTGAGTCTGATATGCTTCGGAATTGCTGTTGCAATTAATGCAGTTGGTGCGGCGCTGTCCTGCCTGCTGTTCAGATTAAGGATAAGAAAGTAAATATTATGTCGTATGGAACTGTAATCTAAATTTGACTGTCAATACCCAAAGAAAACATATCGTTTTCTTTGGGTATTGAGGGATAGATGATTTAAAAAAGATAAATTTTAAGCGCAATTCAGATTAACATACCAATAAAGAGGGTTGAGAATTAATATTAAACTCATCTTTGCTTTATTGTTCTGAATTGCGCTTTGGTTTTCTTTTTAGTTTTGTTCAGATTTGCAAAGGGCGCTGCCCTTAACCCGCAAGGGCTCCTCGCCCTTGACCTCGCCAGCTGTGCTCAGCTGGACCAGCTCAATCTTATTCCGCATATTCCATCATTGCTAAAACGATGTCGGGGTATTTCCAGGAAATTGCTCTGCGGTCGAAAAGTCCGAAGTTTTCGCCCTGACCGTAGAAAGCGTGGTTGTCCCACCATACGCAGGTGATACCTCTTGCTCTTGCAGCGGCGATGTAATAAGCCGCAAAATCAGTTCTTGCCTGTGTGTTTTCGGTCTTGTTGCGTGCACCGAATTCGCCGATTACGATAGGCACACCCTTGCTGATAAACTTTTCGTAAAGCTTATCCATAAACTGAGTGATAGGGGAGGTGCTGTTGCTGTCGTCAACGCTCCAGTTTTCCTCTGCACCTGCCTGAAGTGCGAAATTATAAGGAGTGTAAGCGTGAACGGAGAGGATTATCCTGTTTTCAACGGTATCCGTCGGCATAGTGAAAAGGTCTGTGAGAACGCCGTCCGGAGAAGCACAGTAGCCCGGTATCATAAGGTATCTTTCGCCGTTGTTGCCGCCCGAAGCTCTTACGGTATCAACGAAAAGCTGGTTGTGCTTGTTTAAACATTCAGCAGAGTCCTTGCCCTTAGGGTCGTTGGTGTTGAGATACCATTCAAGCCCCGTACCTTTAAGACGAGGTTCGTTTATTCCCTCAAAAATAAGCTTGTTGTCGTAGTCCTTGAAGCGTTCGGAGATCTGTTTCCAGATAGTTTCAAGATATTTTGCGGATTGGTCAAAATGCTCGGAGTCGGGGTAGAAATATTCAAGCTCGGTGTCGTGGTGGATGTTGATGATACAGTACATATCATTGTCGATGACGTAGTCAACGACTTCCTGCACACGGTCCATAAACGGCTGGTTTATGGTGTAATTTTCATCAACGTGGTTATGCCACGAAACAGGCACACGGACGGTATTGAAGCCGCCGTTCTTGATGTTGTCGATAATTTCCTTGGTGGTTTTTACGCCTACCCACGCACTTTCAAGGTTAAGGTCGTTGGCAAGGTTTCCGCTATCGTCAACAGCGTCAAGGGTGTTGCCAAGATTCCAGCCGATCTTCATATCCTTTGTGAAGGAAAGAGCGTCATTTTCGGGGATTTCGTACTGGTCAAGGGAAAGTTCTGGGATAGTTGCCTTTCCGCCTGTAAGCTCAGCAATTCTTGAAGCAGGCTCGGCGGTCGTTGCCGCAGTTGTCTGCTGGGTTTCGCTTGTTTCGGATGAGCCTGTATTTCCGCAGCCTGCAAGCATTACAACGGAAAGTGTAAGCGCCGCCGCAGCTGAAAGCTTTTTCTTAAAATTCATCATATAAGCCGTACCTTTCAAAATGTAAATATATACAAAAATTATAACACGCCCATTTTCTTTTTGCAAGCGTAAAAAAGCATAATTTAACATTGTTATTTTCGTAACAGATTGATAGTGTAAATTGGAATATATGTATTGACAAACGGGGATATAAATGTTATAATTAAACGATAATTTGTGTCGGAAAACAGATTTTCGGCAAAAAACAGGAGGTAAATAAACGTGAGAAAGGTTAAAAAACCTGTCTTCTTCATCGTTTCGGTGCTGATACTTATTTTTGCGGCATCCGTATTATTCGGATTCAGCACTTATTACGGCGATATGAAAACAGTACATGTCAAGGGCGTAAATGATATACGCTTCGGTATTGACATCAAGGGCGGCGTTGACGTAACATTTACACCGCCGGCTGACGTTGAGGCTACTGATGCAAACATGGATGCGGCAAAGGAAGTTATCGTTCAGAGAATGATTACTCTCGGCATCACAGACTATGAATGTTATGTTGACTACGGCAATTCCCGTATTATTGTACGCTTCCCATGGAAGGAAGGCGAAGCAAACTTCAACCCTGAAGCTGCTGTAAAGGAGCTGGGTGAAACAGCTATGCTTACATTCCGTGAAGGCTATGAAACTGACGAGCTTGGTGCTCCGAGCGGCGTTACAGCTGACAATGTTATCCTTCAGGGTAACGACGTGCAGGAAGCTTATGCTGCATATATCACAAATGAAGGCGGTACTCATGAATGGCTTGTAAGCCTTAATCTTACAGAGTCAGGTACAAAGAAGTTTGCCGAAGCAACTGCAAAGCTTGCTCCTACAAACGGCGTTATCTCCATCTGGATGGACGATACCTGCTTCTCTGCTCCATCTGTACAGACAGCTATTACAGACGGTAAGGCAACAATTTCAGGTCAGTTTGACGCTGAAAGCGCAAAGTCACTTGCTGACAAGATCAATTCGGGTGCACTCCCGTTCAAGCTTGAAACAGCAAGCTTCTCCACAATTTCCCCAAGCCTCGGTACAGGTGCTCTTGAAGCTATGGTAATCGCAGGTATTATTGCATTCTGTGCAATTGCGGTATTTATGATCGTAATGTACCGTCTCCCCGGTGCAATTGCTGTAATCACACTTATCGGTCAGGTTGCAGGCACACTTGCATTCGTTTCAGGCTACTTCGGCTTTATGAATGGCTCTATCCTTACAATCCCTGGTATTGCAGGTATCATCCTTGCAGTAGGTATGGGTGTTGACGCAAACATTATCACAGCAGAAAGAATACGTGAAGAAATCAACGCAGGCAAGACTCTTGAGGGTGCTATCCAGTCAGGTTATTCAAGAGCGTTCTCTGCTATTCTTGACGGTAACGTTACAATGATCCTTGTTGCAATTATCCTTATGGGTGCATTCGGCACACCTGACAGCATATTCTCCAAGGCTCTCCACTTTATTTTCTTTATGTTCGGACCATCAACAGCAGGTACAATCTACTCCTTCGGTTTCACACTCGTAACAGGTGTTATCCTCAACCTCTTCTTCGGCGTACTCTGCTCAAGACTTATGACATCTTCAGTTTCAAAGTTCAAGGTGTGCAGAAATATCAAGCTTTACGGAGGTGAAAGAAATGCATAAGCCATTTAATATTGACTTTGTAGGAAACGGCAAGAAATATTTTATTTTCTCTGCAGTTCTCATTGCTGTATGCATTCTTTCCACCTTTATTTTCGGTGCAAAGCTTGACATTCAGTTCAAGGGCGGTACCATCCTCACATACGTTTACGACGGTGATATAAACACAGACGAGTTTGTAAGCTATGCAAAGGAAGTTCTCGGCGGCGAAGGTATGACATATACAACAGGTACTGACTTCTCAACAGGCAAGAACAACATTCAGCTTTCTCTTATCTCCAATGAGGGTATCAACTCAGAAAAGCAGTTTGAGCTTACAAATTCACTTGCTGCAAAATATGCTGCAAACAATGTTGAGCTTATTGAATCCTCTGACGTATCACCTTCATCAGGTAAGGAATTCTTCGCTAAGTGTCTTGTAGCTGTTCTTGCGTCATCAATCGTTCTTATTATTTATATTGCGATCCGATTCAAGAATATCGGCGGCTGGCTTGCGGGTGTGTGTGCAATTATCACACTTCTCCACGACTGCGTAGTTGTTTACGGTACATTCGTAATCTGCGGAATGTCCATCAATGCAAACTTTATGGCGGTTGTTCTTACAATTCTCGGTTACTCAATCAACGATACCATCGTTATTTACGACCGTATCCGTGAAAACGAGAAGCTTTACCGTAAGGCAAAGACAAGAGCTGAAATTGTAAACCTCAGTACAAACCAGTCACTTACACGTTCTATCAACACTTCTCTTACAACAAGCTTTGCAATGCTTGCAGTAACAATCGTTGCAGCTATTTACGGTGTTGACTCAATTATTTCCTTCTCATTCCCTATGCTCATCGGTATGCTTTCCGGTGTATACTCTTCTGTATGCGTAGCTGCACCTCTCTGGGTATGGCTTGAAAACATCAGAGACAAGAGAAAGAGCGGCAGACCTGCTGCAAAGAAGAAGGAAGCTTAAGCTTTATTGATCGAAACGGCGGCAGCGTATACGTTTGCCGCTTGTATCGTTATGCGGGGTGATTATTTGAAAGCGGGAGTTTCAACGGCAAGCCTTTATCCTGTGGAGGCTGAAAAAGCGTTCCGTATGCTTGCGGAAAGAGGAGTTGCCCTGACCGAAATATTCGTAAATACTCACTGTGAGCTTAAAGACCCGTATCTGTCGGAATTTCTTGCTGTCAGAAGTGAGTACGGCATAAAGGTCGGCTCGGTTCATCCTTTCACCTGCGGCATTGAGCCGATGATGCTTTTTACCGCATATGAGCGCCGTATGAACGATATGCTTGATTATTACAAGCTGTTTTTTGAATTTATGAATAAGCTTGAAGCGGATTATTTCATTCTGCACGGCAATAAACCACAGAACATCTGCAAGGATGAGGTGTATTTTGAGCGTTTTGAACGTCTTCAGGATACGGCTTCGGAATTCGGGGTGACGGTGGTTCAGGAAAATGTTGTGCGGTGTACCAGCGGTTCACTTGAATTTATGGTAAAAATGAAGGAAACGCTTGGAAAAAAGGCGAAATTTGTTCTTGACACAAAACAGGCTCATCGTTCGGGTCACGACCCTGCAGATGTTGTAAAAGCACTCGGGGACAGCATTGTTCATATGCACTACTCGGATTACGGAAAAAAGGGTGACTGCCTTAAATTCGGTGACGGTGACTATGACAATCTTAAGCTTTTCAATGAGCTTAAAGGGTGCGGCTACAAGGGCAATGCGGTGATTGAGCTTTATAAGGGCAGTTATGAATCGGCAGACGATTTAGCCGATAATTATAGAATTCTGGAGCGTTTTATCAAGGAAAACGGCTTCGGCGATTAATACTGTAAAGGAAGGTTATGGTTATGGCAGAAAAAACAATGGAAAAAGTTGTAGCGCTGTGCAAGGGCAGAGGTTATGTATATCCGGGCTCTGAAATTTACGGCGGTCTTGCAAATACATGGGACTACGGTCCTCTCGGCGTTGAGCTTAAGAACAACATCAAGAAGGCTTGGTGGAAGAAGTTCGTTCAGGAAAGCCCATACAACGTTGGTCTTGACTCAGCTATCCTCATGAATCCTCAGACATGGGTTGCTTCAGGTCACCTCGGCGGCTTTTCCGACCCACTTATGGACTGTAAGGCTTGTAAGACACGTCACAGAGCTGACAAGCTCATCGAAGATTTCGACGGCACAAACACAGGCGGCTGGACAAACGAACAGCTTATGAACTTCATCAAGGAACACGACATCAAGTGTCCTGAATGCGGCAAGGCTGATTTTACAGACATCCGTCAGTTCAACCTTATGTTCAAGACTTTCCAGGGCGTAACCGAAGACTCCAAGGCTGAGATCTATCTCCGTCCTGAAACTGCACAGGGTATTTTCGTAAACTTTGCAAACATCCAGAGAACTTCCAGAAAGAAGGTACCTTTCGGCGTAGGTCAGATCGGTAAGTCCTTCAGAAACGAAATCACACCCGGTAACTTCATTTTCCGTGTAAGAGAATTTGAGCAGATGGAGCTTGAATTCTTCTGCAAGCCTGGTACAGACCTTGAATGGTTTGCATACTGGAGACAGTTCTGTAAGGACTGGCTCTTAAGCATCGGTATCGACGAAAACAACCTCCGCCTCCGTGACCACGACCCTGAGGAGCTTTGCTTCTACTCCAAGGCAACAACTGACTTTGAATATCTCTTCCCATTCGGCTGGGGCGAACTCTGGGGCATTGCTGACAGAACAGACTACGACCTTACACAGCACCAGAACACAAGCGGCAAGGGCCTTGAATATTTTGACCCTGAGGATAATTCCAAGTACATCCCTTACGTTATCGAGCCTTCTCTCGGCGTAGAAAGACTCTTCCTTGCAGTAGTATGCGAGGCTTACGACGAAGAAGAAATCGGCGAGGGCGACATTAGAACAGTAATGCACCTTCACCCTGCACTTGCACCTGTAAAGGCAGCGGTTCTCCCGCTTACAAAGAAGCTTAAGGAACCTGCAATGGAAGTATTCTCCATGCTTTCCAAGAAGTTTAACGTTGAGTACGACGAAGCAGGTCAGATCGGTAAGCGTTACAGACGTCAGGACGAAATCGGTACTCCATTCTGCATTACTTACGACTTTGACACACTTGAAAAGGACGGCTGTGTAACAGTTCGTGACCGTGACACAATGGAACAGGAAAGAGTAAAGATCGAGGATCTCGTTAAGTATCTCGAAGAAAAGCTTGAATTCTGATTGAATTAAACAGTACAATCCGCTGTAATGCAAATTATGGCGGATTTTTGCTGTATGATTTAATATTTAGTTTAAAAGTATTATTGAATTAGCCATAAAATAAATGTATAATTATAAAATATATGTTTATAAGTTTATTTTAAGACTGAAAGGAAAATGTATTATGAAAAAATCAAAGATTTTAAGCGCTGTACTGGGTGCGGTTATGTTTTGTACAGCCTGCGTATCATTTACAGGCTGTGAAGCTCAGAAGAAAACTCTCGTAATGGCTACAAACGCTGAATTCCCTCCATATGAATTTTACGAGGGCGATAAGGTAGTAGGCATCGACGCTGAAATTGCCGCTGCAATTGCTGCTGATATGGGATATACTCTCGTTATCGAGGATATGGCATTTGACTCTATCATCGTTGCAGTACAGTCAGGCAAGGCTGACATCGGTGCGGCAGGTATGACTGTAAGCGAAGAAAGATTACAGAGCATCAACTTCTCCGACCCTTACACAACTGCTTCACAGGTAGTTATCGTTAAGGAAGAGTCCACAGTTGCTTCTCCTGCTGACCTCGTAGGCAAGCGTGTAGGCGTTCAGCTCGGCACAACAGGCGACATCTACTCCGAAGACATCGAAGACGCTACAATCGAGCGTTACAACAAGGGCTTTGAAGCTGTTCAGGCGCTTACACAGGACAAGATCGACGCTGTAATCATCGACAGAGAGCCTGCAAAGGTTTTCGTTTCACAGAACCAGGGTCTTAAGATCCTTGACGAGTCCTTCACAGATGAAGAATACGCTATCGCAATCGCAAAGGAAAACGAAGAGCTTCTTGAAAAGGTTAACGAGTCTATCCGTAAGCTTAAGGAAACAGGCAAGCTTCAGGAAATTATCGACAAGTATATTTCTGCTGAATAATCAGCTCCGATTTTTTGAAAGGACAGCAGCGAATGGAATTTTTTCAGAATTTTGCAGACAGATTTTATCTGAACTTCATTGCTGAAGACAGATGGAAATATATCGTAAACGGTCTGCTTACAACAATTGAAGTTACTGCGGCTGCGCTTGTGGTGGGTATAATACTGGGCTTTATTGTTGCGATAATCCGTGCTACCCACGATATGACGGGCAAGATGAAGATACCTAATTTCCTCTGCCGTGTTTATCTTACGGTTATAAGAGGTACGCCTGTTGTTGTACAGCTGCTTATAATTTACTTTGTAATTTTCGGCTCGGTAAATATTGAAAAGGTAGTTGTTGCGATAATTGCATTCGGTATAAATTCGGGTGCGTATGTTGCGGAAATCGTAAGAGGCGGCATTATGTCCATTGATAAGGGACAGTTTGAAGCGGGCAGAAGCCTGGGCTTCAACTATGCACAGACTATGATTTATATTATCGTACCGCAGGCGTTCAAGAACATTTTCCCTGCGCTGTGCAACGAGTTTATCGTGCTGCTTAAGGAAACGTCCGTATCGGGCTATATTGCAATGCAGGACCTTACAAAGGGCGGCGATATTATCAGAAGCCGTACATACGACGCGTTTATGCCGCTGGTAGCGGTAGCGCTCATATATCTTGCGATGGTAATGCTGCTTGAATTTGCGTTCAATCGTTTGGAAAGGAAGATGAGAAACAGTGATCACTGATAACGGCGTACTTATTAAGGTCGAAGGTCTTGAAAAAGAGTTTTCGGGAATGGAAAAGAGAGCCCTTAACGGTGTATCAACTGAAATCAGACAGGGTGAGGTAGTATTTGTTATCGGACCGTCAGGCTCGGGCAAAAGTACATTTCTCCGCTGTTTAAATCTTCTTGAAGTACCGACGGGCGGAAATATTTATTTTGAAGGTATTGATATTACCGATAAGGGGAATGATATTAACAGCTACCGCCAGAAGATGGGTATGGTTTTCCAGCAGTTCAATCTTTTCCCCCATTTAAGCATAATGAGAAATCTTACCATAGCGCCTATGAAGCTTCAGGGCAAGTCAAAGGAAGAGGCTGAGGCAACGGCTATGGAGCTTCTTAAAAGAGTCGGACTTGAAGACAGGGCAGACTCTTATCCAAACCAGCTTTCGGGCGGTCAGAAGCAGCGTATTGCAATTGTAAGAGCGCTGTGTATGAAGCCTGATGTGATGCTTTTTGACGAGCCTACATCCGCACTTGACCCTGAGATGGTCGGTGAAGTTCTCAACGTAATGCGTGAGCTTGCGGAGGAGAATATGACGATGGTCGTGGTAACTCACGAAATGGCTTTTGCAAAAGAGGTTGCAAGCAGAGTTATATTTATGGATTCGGGGACGATCGTTGAAGAGGGTACTCCCGATGAGCTGTTCAACAACCCTAAGAGCGAGCGTCTTAAAAGCTTCCTGAGCAAGGTGCTTTAAGGAAAATCTGATTAAATCGTTTCGCATTGATCAGTGCATTTTGCAGGGCGGATTTATCCGCCTTGTTTTATTTTGGAGAGTAAAATGGATACAGCAATTATTCTTGTGAAGCAGACGGTAATAATGTTTGCGCTGATACTTTTCGGCGTATTTCTGTTTAAAAAGGGCGTGTTCAGCAAAAGGGGAGGCAAGCAGCTTTCCGATTTTGTAATAAGTGCGGTGTGTCCCGTGCTGATTTTCACGTCATTTCAGAAGGAGCTTGACGAAAAGCTTGTGGACGGCCTGCTGACAGCCTTTGCAATGGCGACAGCGGCTCATATAGTGCTGATAGTGACGGGCACGGTGCTTTTCCGCAGAAAAAACAGGGGTGAAAATTACGCAATCGAGCGTTATGCGGTGGCGTACTCAAACTGTGCGTTTCTGGGAATACCGCTTGTCAGCGCAGTTTACGGCACAGAGGGTGTTTTCTACGTAACCGCCTATATCGCACTGTTCAATCTGCTTTCCTGGACTCACGGAGTTATGACGGTATCGGGAAATGTAAGCTTTAAATCGCTGCTGAATGTTGTAAAATCCCCTGCGGTAATTGCAACTGCGGCAGGTATTGTAATGTTTTTTACGCAGATAAGGCTGCCTGAAATTGTTCTGGAGCCGCTGAATTACATTGCCTCGCTTAATACGCCGCTGGCAATGGTGGTTTCGGGGATAATGATTGCACAGTCGGACCTTAAAAAGGCTGTAAAAAAGGCAGGGATATACCTTACCTGCGGAGCGAAGCTTATACTTGGACCGATACTGATAATGCTTGTGTTTATGCTGTTCAGAGCAGATGAAACGGTAGTAAACACAATGATAATCGCCGCTTCCGCACCTACGGCGGCATCAACCATAATGTTTGCAAACAAATACGGCGGTGACGGCGTTTATGCGTCGGAGATATTTGCGGTTTCGACTATAATGTCCGTGTTTACAATTCCGCTTATGCTTATGCTTTCACAGCTGATGTACAGTCTGATATAAAAACAAGTTCAAAACAACTGCCGATATGGTCAAAAGTACGGAAATACCGTCATTTGCTTGACGTTGGCATAAATTTCTGATATAATTATTCAGTTGTAATAACAGAGGTGTATTTATTACAATATGACTACAATTTATATACAAATTGCTGTAATCGATTGACATTTGCGGCATTTGCTGATATTATTTGATAGAAAAATAAATTTGTAATGGGAAAGGAGAGAGGATATGACTGATTTAAACCTGTGCTTAGGCTGTATGAATCCGAAGAATACGGACGAAAACGGTGTTTGCCTGACCTGCGGTCACGATGAAAATATACCGCATCTTCCGTCTTATCTTGCTCCCGGTACTGTGCTTAATGACCGTTATTATATAGGCAAGCTCAGAAGCTATAACGGCGAGAGTGCCGAGTATATCGGTTATGATACTATTACACAGACCAAGGTTATTGTTAAAGAATATATGCCCGATACTATGTGCACCAGAGAAAAGGGAAGCACCGTGGTTGAGGTTGACCCGAACCGTATTGCTCAGTATAAGACTCTTATGTCTGAGTTTGTCGAGCTTAATAAGGTGCTCTCGAAAATGCGTACCCTGAACCATATTATTGCCGCTGTGGATATGTTCGGCGACAATAACACAGGCTACGTTATCTTCAATTATTTTGAGGGAATTACTCTGTCTGAGCATCTTAAAAATAATGCGGGCACGCTGGAGTGGGACGAGGTCAAGAAAATGTTCCCGCCTATCTTTACAACGCTGTCCCTCGTACATAACGCAGGACTTGTTCACCGTGGAATTTCGCCTGATAACATTCTTATCGGAGAAAACGGAGAAATAAAGCTTACGGGCTTTGCAATTTCCGATGAGCGTACTGCAAATACCGACCTTGCTCCTGAAATTTACAGCGGCTACGCTGCACCTGAGCAGTACAATTCAAGCAACTGGCAGGGCACCTGGACAGACGTTTACGGCATATGTGCACTCCTTTACAGAGTCCTTACGGGAGTTGTGCCCGATGACGCCGTAAGCCGTATTGCAAACGACAATCTTGTTGAGCCTGTACAGCTTAATGACAGCATACCCAAAAATGTTTCAAAGGTAATAATGAACGGTCTTACGCTTAACGGTGAAATGCGTATACAGACTATCACAGAGCTTGTAACACAGCTTTTTGAGCAGCCTGAATACAATTCCGTAAGACTTTCATCTTCAAGCACACAGACTATCACGATTCCTAAACAGACAGACGAAAGAAGACGTGCTCCTGCAAAAAAGAAGAAATCCGTCAGCAGACACATTATCTTTATACTGGTGATGGCTGTAATTCTGGGATTTGGTCTGTTTGGACTTATGATAATGCTGTTTGATATGGAAAACGGCAGCACCGATACGCCGTCAGACCTTAACGGCATATCCACTTCCGTTTCGGATTCGTCCTCTGTGACGGACGGAACGACCGAGGGTGCGGAAACGGAAATCCCTGCGCTTACCGTACTTACAAGGAATGACCGTACAGAAAAGCCTGAAACGACACAAAATCAGACTATTTACGTAATGAATGACCTTATCGGCAAGAATTTTGAAATAATCCAGAAGTCCGATACTTACAGCAGCCTTGTTTTCAATCCGATTTACGAATATAACGATACCGTTGCAAAGGGACTTATTTTTGAGCAGTCCATTCCTAAGGATGAAAACTACTCCGAGGGTACGGAAATAACTGTCAAGGTAAGTCTTGGTGCAAAATACGTTACAATTCCCGAATATGTAGGCGTGGAGCGTAAGGATTATATCCAGATGCTCAACGAAGCAGGGGTCAAGTATGAGGAGCAGGAGATGGAAACTTCCGATGTAAAGGAAGGCTACATCGTCAAAACAAGCAAGGAGCCGGGCGAAAAGATAGATGTTGAGCTTGGCGAGGTGCTTACGGTGTATGTAGCGAAAAATCCTCCCGAAACCACAACTGAGCCGACCGAAACAACAAGGGATATTATCGATGAGGACATTGATGTTGCTGACATCATAATCACATTCTACGAATAATCAAAGCTCCTGCATTTTCCGTGCAGGAGCTTTTTGTATATGAAAACCGGTAATAAAAAAACCTTCTGTCCGAAGACAGAAGGTTTTGCTGGTGCGCTGTAAGGGACTCGAACCCCTGACCTACTGGTTCGTAGCCAGTCACTCTATCCAGCTGAGCTAACAACGCATCTTTAATCAGCTTATTTATTATATCACTTTAAGAAATGTTTGTCAAGGGTTTTGGGGAATTTTTTTAATAAAAAATTATATTGTAAAAATGTTGATTTTATTTCTAAATTGTGATATATTTAATATAAAGTAAAAAAAGGAGGACAGCTCACAGATTGAGCGTGTGTTTTTATGAAAAAGTCTACTAAAATTATCATAACCGTGTCAGCAATTGCGGCAGTAACAGCTGCGCTAGCTGCGGTTTCAAAATATTTCTGCGATTTTGCAATGGGAAGCGGAAAAAACAGCTTCAGAATAAACGGCGGCTTCCGTGACGGAGAGGCTATTCCACCCGAGCAGAAGGCAAATATCGACATTATCCATGGCAGACAGGAAAAATACCGTGACTGGTTTGTAAATCATTCCGAGAACATCTATCTGCTTACAAATGACGGCGTAAAGGTACACGCTCTCCTTGCGGAACACGAGGAGCACACCCACAGATATGCAATTATCTGCCACGGTTACAAGGATAACTGTGAAAAAATGGGCTATCAGGCATATAATTTCTATAATATGGGATATAACGTGCTTGCACCCGACGGCAGAGGAACAGGAAAGACAGCAGGAAAGTATCTTGGAATGGGATGGCTTGAACGCAGGGACCTTATGGGTTATGTAAACTTTATAACCTCACGTGATACCTGCGCAGAAATCGTGCTTTACGGCGTGTCGATGGGTGCAGCGGAGGTTATGATGGCGGCAGGTGAAAAGCTGCCTGACAATGTAAAGGTGCTTGTTGAGGACTGCGGCTATACGTCTGTATGGGATGAATTTGCGGTGCAGCTTAAAAATCTGTTCGGACTCCCCGCAGTTCCGCTGCTTAATATAGTTTCGGCGTATTCAAAGCTTGTCCACGGCTTCGGATTTAAGGAAGCAAGTGCCGTAAACGCGCTTAAACGCAGCAGGCTGCCGATACTTATGATCCACGGAACGGAAGATAACTTTGTGCCGTTCTCAATGCTGGACAGACTTTATAATGCGGCGGCAGGTGAAAAGGAAAAGCTTGTTATCGAAGGTGCAAAGCATATACAGTCGGACGTTGCCGAGCCTGAAATTTACTGGGATACCATTGAACGTTTTATTTCAAAATACATAAAATAGTTGAATTTAAATAAAATATTGACAAATTAATTCTTAGATGTTATAATGTTGAATGAGGACATATTTTGCATATGATTTATGGATTGTTTTGTGAAATATGCACTTATGACATTTTATGAAAACGTAGGTCAGGGGATGAATTTATGAGAAAAATTATTTTGAAGAATATACTTGTCGGTGCGGTCATAGCTCTTTCAATTATGGCGGTGCTTGTGTTCGGACTTGAAATTATTCTTGCAAAAAACAATGCCGATAAAACGGCTTCTCTGAGAATTGAAGACGCAATCGTCAGAATTGACGAGAGTAAGGTAACTATTGAAGAGCTTACGGAAAATCTTAACAAGGAATACATTTCAAAGGCAAACGCTTTTGCTCAGATGATCGAATACGACCCATCCATCATCGAAAAGGCGGATGAGCTTGAAATGATACGTGAAATGCTTGAAGTTGACGAGCTTCACGTTACAGATGACAAGGCTGTTATCTGGTGGGGTACTATTCCCGATTATTTCGGATTTGATTTTAACACATCCGAGCAGACAAAGCCTTTCCTTCCTATTCTTGAGGATGATACGCTTGAAATTGCACAGGAAGCTCAGCCAAACGGTGCAGAAGGCAAGCTTTTCCAGTACATAAGCGTTCCGAGACGTGACGCAAAGGGTATCGTTCAGATTGGTATGGAGCCTGTACGTCTTACAGATACACTTGCCGACAATCAGCTTGACGTTATTCTCGGTGCGCTTACAGTAGGCGACGAGGGTACAATGTTTGCTGTAAACAAGGCAGATATGACTATGGCTGCTTTCTTTGATTTGTCCTATGTGGGACTCCCTTCCACTGATGTGGGTCTTGATCAGGATATAATCAACAAGTGTATTGGCTCATCCGATTCCATTATGATTCTGGGTGATCGTTATGTTGCACTTGTTTCCGAAACAGACGAATACTATATTGGTACACTTATCCCGGCAGGTGAAGTAATCGGTGAGGCTGCAAGCACAACTGTTGTTGTAATTATCCTCAGTGCACTTGTATTTGCACTTCTTGCTTGGCTTGTAAACAGAGCTGTTTCCAAGCATATCATCAACGGTCTTATCAAGATTGAAGATGAAATGGCTGTTATCAAGAGCGGTAACACCGATATGCGTGTAAATGTAAGAACCTGCAAGGAATTCTGCGTTCTCAGCGACGGTATCAACGATATGATGGACGCAATTAAGGTCAAGGTTTCGGAAGCAGAAGCACTCAACTCCTCTATGGAAGAGCTTCTCGGTAAAATTACCGATGTTTCTCACAGCATCAATTCCTATTCAAACGAAATGCAGGAGGTATCCTCTCAGATTTCGGACGGTTCTTCTTCACAGGCCGCTACGGTTGAAGAGCTTTCTGCCGCATTTGCTTCTATTTCAAGAGATGTAAACGACAATGCGGAAACTGCTGAAAATGCAAACAGAATTTCCATCGAAACAGGCATCCAGCTTAAGGCAAGCGCTGAAAAGATGCACCAGATGCAGGATTCTATGGCTCGTATCAGCGAGGCTTCCCAGAAGATTCACAACATTGTCAAGACTATTGATGATATTGCATTCCAGACCAACATCCTTGCTCTTAATGCCGCAGTTGAAGCCGCAAGAGCAGGTCAGCACGGTAAGGGCTTTGCAGTAGTAGCTGACGAAGTAAGAAACCTTGCAAACAAGTCTGCTGAAGCTGTAAAGGGCACAACCGACCTTATCAATGAAACAATTGCCGCTGTTGAACAGGGTGCGCTTATTGCTGATGAGGCAGCTGCTGAAATCAATGAAATGCTTGAAAGCGTAGAAAAGAGTGCAGCACTTATTTCTGAAATTTCCGTTGCAACAACCAAGCAGGCAAGAGCTATCAACGAAGCTGTTGACGGTATGACTCAGATTTCCGATGTTGTACAGAAGAACTCTGCTATTTCCTTCAATGCACAGGATACTGCAAAGCGTCTTGATGATGAAGCAGGCAAGCTTATTGATATGGTAAACACAGGCGCTTAATGCTTTAAATTAAAATAAAACATAATCTTCCCTTGCTGCCGTTATCTCCTACGGCGGCAGGGGAATTTGCTTTTCAGCGGTTATTACAGACTGATTACAAATAATTACAGTTCGGCTATTGATATTGAAAAAACAGGCTGTTGTGATATAATTGGTTTATCAGATTAAAACAAGGGGTGTTTTTATGAAGAATAAGCTTGTGATTGCCTGTATTATTTCAGCTTTTGTGCTTGCGTCCTGTTCGGCTGAAAACAATGTGCCGCAAGCGGAAACAGTGTCTGCGGTTGAAAGCGTAACAGAGCTTACGGAAACAATTAAAGAAACCGTTGCTGAAACAACAACTGAGATCGTAACGGAAATATCGGAAGCTGTTACTGACGAAACATCAACGGAAGAAACGGGGATCAAGTTTTACAATTTAGGCGGTCACAATGACGCAGAAGAATCATATATAGGCCGTTCGATTATTTCGGGGGAATATTACTGCGCAAGATATTCAATAAACGACGGTGACGGTACATATTCATTAAAGCTGCGTATTTACAGCATTGACCCTGTTGAGCTTAAGTTTGAATATGACCTTCCCGAAGGCTGGTCAAGCGATTATTTTATTGCGGGAAATAAGGGAGAGATATGCAAGCTTCATCTTTACCGTTTCGATGAGGGCGGATATACTGAAATAGCTGACGCTGCGCTTAAGATAAAGGATGATTTTACAGTTGAGCTTGATGAGGATTATACCTGCGATGATGAAATGCTTTATGCCTGCGGTCACAGTATCGGAAGCTGGGGTGTAGACCTGCTTGCCGACGGTGGCGAACTGCTTATAAGCGGAAAATCCTTTGAAGAAGCAAAGTTTGATATGCGTGTACCTTGGTTTATGTTTGAGCTGGACGAAAACCGTTTTGTTTACAGAATGGCTGGCTATGAAAGCATACCCGGATTTGGTATCTACGACTTTGAAAGCGTTACAGTATCGGAAGTTCCGCAATCGGAAGACCTCATTCCTATCGGACACAGGGACGGTAAAATTTATTCTGCAAAGGGTGCTTGGGACGGAGTGGCTACGGAGGTTTATGTTACGGACAGTGAAACTCTTGAAACGGAATTTCTGGCAGGTCTGCCCTTTGAGTGGAATTACCGTGATATGATAGATTGGGGCATAACGGCAGACGGCGAAAAAATAATCCTTCTCCGCACATCTTATGATGATGTTTCAAATGCCTACATTTTAAGCACCGAAACAGGCGAGGTTATGGAGACCTTTGAAATTGACTACGGGAATTATGATGTTTTCAGCTATTCTGACAGCCACGCCGCAATTGTAAATTACGATAACGGAAGTATAGGTATCGTGGATTAAAAATGCATACAGTTAAAGCCGTGTCCGAAAAAGGATACGGCTTTTTGTTTTAAAAAGAAATAAGATGAAAGGTATTGACAAAACATACTATATGTCGTATAATATTATTTGAAATAAAGTTATTGGGGAAAGAGATGTTTATGAAAAAAATCAATACAGTACCATTTGACCGTAAACGTGTTCCGCCGAAGCAAAATCTGTTTTTTATGCCGTTGATATGGGGAATATGCAAAATTGTGACGGGAAGGTATAAATTCAGATTGAATAAGGTTAATATGAAGGGGCTTAAGCCGCCGTATCTTGTTCTGGGTACGCACCATGCATTTATGGATTTTTTCGTTTCGCCCCTTGCTGTTTTTCCTTACAGGGCAAACTATATTTCCGAGCTGGAGGGCTTTGAAAATTACGGAGAATGGCTTTATCGTCAGGCAGGCTGTTTAGGTACGAGAAAATTTGTCAACGACCTTGCTCTGGTCAAGAATATCAAACGGGTCATTGACAGAAAGGGCATACTTGTAATGTATCCTGAGGCACGTTATGCAAATGTGGGTACAAGCTCAAAGCTACCAGAATCGGTAGGAAAGCTTGCTAAATATCTGGATGTTCCCGTGGTCGTTCTGAATATGAGGGGAAACTATTTGCAGTCGCCCATATGGAATCTTACCATGCGTAAAGAGGTTATGCTTGAAGCTGTTATAACGCAGATATACACACGTGAACAGCTGCGTGAAGCATCGGTCGAGGATGTAAACGCTAAGATAGGGGAGTTCCTTTCTTACGATGAGTACGCTTATCAGAATGAAATGAAAATGGCTGTTACTTACGATAAACGTGCCGAGGGCATACATCTTCCGCTTTATAAATGCTGTGAGTGCGGAAGTGAGTTCTGCACAGATACAAAAGGTACGGATATTTTCTGTAAAGAGTGCGGTATGAAAAGAACAATGACCGAGTACGGCAGAATGGTCAGGGCAGACGGAGCAGAGGACAGCTTTTCCCACATTCCCGACTGGTACGAATGGCAGAGAAAATCAGTCGAAGCTGAAATCGACAGGGGAGAATACAGCCTTGATATGAGAGTAAAAATCGAGTCGCTTCCCAATGCCGTAAACTTTATTGACCTTGGAGAAGGCAGGCTTATACACAACAAAGACGGCTTCCGTCTTATCTTTAAGGATTACGGCTGTGAAAAGGAAGGGACCCTTGATTTTGCACCTGGTACAATGACATCCGTGCATACCGAATATGATTACAGAGGTAAAGGACAGTGCATAACGCTTTCAACCGTTGATAATACATATTTTATCTATCCCCTTGAAAATGGCTTCAATGCGACGAAAATTCAGTTTGCCACCGAGTATCTTTATGAGCTGTCGCTTAAAAGGAGCAGGGAGAAAAATACTGTTTAATACAGGCAAAAGGAGAAGGAAAATGAAAAAATTACTGAAAAGAATATCTGCAATGATTATGTCGGCGTCGGTGATGTGTCTTGCGGTTACAGCAAATGCCGCAGAAGCAACGCTTCCGTCGGGGCTGGCTTATGACGAAACAGGCAGCAGGATAGAGGAGTTTGTTTCTCAGCACGAAGATACAACAGCGGCATTTTCTGTAAGCGTGTTCAATTCGTCTGAAACGATTTACAGCGGTTACTTCGGCTATGGAGATAAGGAAAACGGCATCGTCAATGACAGCAGTACCGTTATGGAGTGGGGCTCTGCAACAAAGCTTCTTGTCTGGGTAAGCGTAATGCAGTTGTGGGAGCAGGGTAAAATCGACCTTGATACGGATATAAGAGAATATCTTCCCGATGGTTTTCTTAAAAATCAGCGCTATGATACGCCCGTTACAATGACCCATCTTATGAACCATTCCGCAGGCTATCAGGAGACCTACGCTGACCTTTTCGTAAAAAACACGGAGCGTATACCGTCCCTTGAAGAAGCTTTAAAGGCGCATTATCCTGCACAGATTTATGAGCCGGGCACGGTTTCCGCATATTCAAACTGGGGCGTTGCTCTTGCAGGCTTTATTGTTGAAAGAATAAGCGGAGAAAGCTTCAGCGGATATGTGCATAAGAACATTTTTGCACCCCTTAATATGAATAACAGCGCACTTGCTCCCGATTTAAGCGACAATGAGCAGGTAGCATCAAAACGTACACAGCTTCAGTGCTACACAACAGACGGCACGCTTATTCCCGATTGTTTTTACAATATACCCCTTTATCCTGCGGGAATGTGTACATCAACACTGGCGGATTTTGAAGCTTTCGGAAAATCGCTTCTTGATGAAAATACACCCTTATTTAAAAACAAAGATACCCGTAACGTCCTTTTTACTCCTACAAAATATTTCGGAAACAGCGGAAAGCCATTGAATTATCACGGCTTCTGGGTTGTTCCATTCGGCGTTGAAACTGTGGGACACGACGGAAATACCGCAGGCTGTTCGTCAATGCTCCTGCTTGATTTAAACAGCGGTACGGGAACGGTCGTTATGACAAATCAGTCAGGTGAAACTGTTTACAACAGTGAAATGCAGGAGCTTGTTTTCGGAGAATTCGACGCAGACTCCTATTATGACGGACAAAGAGAGTCAACTGACGGAATATACCGTCCTGCAAGAACTGTCCGTGAGGGTGCGTTCAAGATAATGAGTGCTTCGTTTCTGGGGGAATTTCCCGAAGAAGATGTGTGGTATGAAGCGGAAAACGGAAATATATATGCACCTTACGGTGATTATGTAAAAACGCCTGTGGGTGTGTTTATACTTGAAACCGTACTGTTTATACTTATTCTTGCAGTTCCCGTGCTTTCAGTCCTGAGCCTTATAGTAAGACTTATTGTGTACATAATAAGAAGGATAAGGAAAAAGGAAACTGCACGCCCTCTTGGAAAATGGAGCACGGTTTCAGGTCTTGCTCAGATCGTATTTATACTGCTTCTGGGATATGTTGCAGTAAGTGCATTCGGTTATGCATTGTCATCGGCATATGTGTGGGCACTTGCAGCAGCCGGAGCGCTTGCAGTGATAATGCTTGTTCTTGCGGTATACGGCTTTGTAAAAATTCCGAAAACAGAGTCGGGTAAATTCACAAGGTTCTGCAATTATGCAACTGCCGTATCTCTCGTTATCACGGTTGTAAATATAGCTTACTGGAATATGTTTATGTTCTGGAGATTGTAAAATATTTTTACTCGAATAAACAAGCTGTCAGCTCAATTATGTGTTGAACTGACAGCTTGTTTTGTATTGTTATGTATCTTCTGAAACTGAAATGATCGGGTAAGCGTCATATTCCTTGGTAGCATCGTCAAGATCGTCAAAGGGAACAAGGTTATGATGGAGTCTGGCAACGTCATTCCGCTTGGGTGAATATCTGAAGCCTTCCGAGCGCATATATGCGTTCCAGCGCTGATGTTCAAGATGTTTGTTTTCTTCGGAGACCTCGATGTTCATACCAAGTTTTTTACGTATCTGCCAGAATAATGACGCAGATATTGATGAACGGTAATTGAATTCAAAATCGTAGAAATCGGAGTAGTCTGTTTTTTCTGAACTTGCGGTATTTCCGCCGTTGTTCCACATCAAAAACATTTTTCTGCCCATTTTTTCAATAGGTGAATCAATAAGCTTGGAATATGTATAAATTTTTTCGGGGAGAATGAAATCTATGCCGTATGACTGACGCTTGTGATTACGCATATCAATTTCAGTAATACCGGAAGATTCGATCTGTGACATAATCGTGTGGATTTCAGGCTTTATTCCCATACGTTCAAAACATTCACGCAGATAAATAGACGCCTCAAAGCTCTTTTCGTCATCGCCGAGTGCCACAAGTACAATTCCTGTATTTCTGATTTCGGGAATATTCTCAAAGCAGGTTTCGAAAATATCAGTTTCATCAAAAAATCTGATATATTCTTATCCGCTGATAAATGACGACTGCGGCGGAATTGTCAGAATAATTACAGCAGGGTATGATAAATATTCACGGACGTTTATAGATGAGTGCCTTATGGCGCTTCAGCTGCCGGGATATTATCCTGATATTACCGTTCTGTCAGCTTCACCGTCAGAAGCCTGTGCAGATTATCTCTGCGGCAGAGAAAACCTTGCGGACTTTGTAAACATAAACAATTCTCCTGACAGCGGCAAAGAATTCTATGGCAGCATAAGCTTTGTCAGAGAAGATGATTTTTCTTACAAAACAGAACTGACAGATGAGCATAGATATATTTTCATCTCATCAGGAAGCGACGATGATATTACTGCGCTGGCAGAACTTCCCAAGGAAAAATGGGATGATGTAAACGACCAAACGCTCAACGACCTTGACGAACTGGACAGGACATCATTACAGCTTCACAGGGCGTTCCGCAGACATTCTGAACGGCAGGATTTTTCACCTGAAACAGAGCTTGATGCGGTATATAAAATATTTGTCAGCAACGGTATTCCTCTTGCGGCATACAATCAGTTTATTCTGTGTCTGAAGAATATTCTGAACGGCTGTTACGGATATTCGGTGCAGTATGATTATTATGAAGAAGCGGTAAGAGAGGCGGCTATGTATACCTCTGACAGCTGCAGAATGAAAATCATATCTTCATATAAGGATATTTCTGTGATGGCTGAGCGTTTTCTCAATGATGCAAGGGCTTCCGCCGACCACAGCGGCATTTACGTTGAAACATTCGGAAATCGTATCAGCCTGTGTTCAGGAAGGCTTGACGTTTCGGATTTACAGCTTAACACGAACAATTCCCGTGATGTAAAGGAGCTTCTTAAACAGCTGGCGGAAAAGCATTATATAAGCAGCCCCGTTGAGAATGAAAGCAAAATCAGCTTCAGTTTTACTTCAAGAAGAATGAGGGAGATGCTTACTTCAGCAGGGATGATACTTGAAGTTTACACCTACTATGAAGCAATCAAAACGGGGTATTTTGATGATGTTGCCAGCGGCTACGAATTCACCTGGAGCCGTGATAATGTCAGAAACGAGCTTGACTGCGTAATAACAAAGGGCTTCTGCTCCATAATTATAGAATGCAAGGCGAGAAAGCAGCTTGACCAGAATTTCTATCATAAACTTTACAGCATAGCCGAGCAGTTCGGAATAAATGCAAAGGTGGTGCTTATTGCAAATACCTATGATAAATTATTTGCAAACCAGAACAACGAGCAGATACAGCGTGGTCAGATGATGGATATAGTAACGGTTTCAAAGCGTGAGGATATACAGAACATCGGTGAAACGCTTGTAAAGATTATTGAGGGTAAATTTGCGTAAACTTAAATCAGAAGGAGTTACGGTATGTACGATACCGTAACTCCTTTCAGTCCGTCGAAAAAGTCTTTTCGACAATGAATAGTGAATATTGAATAATGAATAATGAAAAATTAAGGAATTGCCTTCGGCAATAATATTAATAATGTCCGCAAAGCGGACTCCTTAATTATTCAATATTCATTATTCTTTTTTCATTTTTCATTAGCCTGTCGGGTTTATCGACAGGCTCGAAGGAGTTACGGTATGTACGATACCGTAACTCCTTTCATTCTGTCAATCCGTTATTTCAACATCGTTGAAAATAAATCTGACTCTTCCGCCTCGTTTTTCAACTTTGTCTTTATTTATATAGTCCTTGTAATCAACACCGTCTGAATTTATTCTGATATAGGAATCGGAATTTTCAAGAAGGATGTTTGTATTGCCGCTGAATCCGCCGATAGCAAGCGCTTTTGCACCTTCCGCAGTTACGTGTATACCTGCACGTACAAGCTTGAAATCAGTTTCGCCGTCAAGAGAGGCAACAGCCGCACAATGGTCGCCTATAACGTTCACGTTGGTACTTGCCTCACGTATTTCAACGCTGCATTTTTTACCGCTGAGAGTACCGATGCCGACAGTGCTGACACCCAGTATATGAAGATTTGTAAGTGCACTGTGTATGTATGCGGAGCAGCTTCCGTCAAGGGAGCCTATACCGACAGCTTTAAGCATAGAAGCGTCAATGCTGACATCGCAGGCAAATAAATCCAGTTCGGTATCCGCATTGAATGCACCTATTCCAACACCGTAATTTCCCTGCATTTTAAGAATAAACTGACCACGCAGAACACGTATTTTTCCGCCCAGACCCGAGCCTATGCAGATACCTGCAACAGCCAGATTTTCAATCTGAACGCCCTGTTCAAAAATAAGCTCACCGTGCCTTGAATTAAGGTCGTTGCCTATTCCGTAACAGCCTGAGCCGTTTATAAGAATTGAAAGAGTTCCTTCGCCGCTGCATACCAGTCTTGCACTTTCGGGAACGCATATTCCGCCGCCGTTAAAATGATTAGAGCCGACAAAAACCAGCCGTACATCTGCATTTTCACCGATATTCAGACAGGGCTGACCGTTTTTGCCTGACAGCTCAACATTTTCAAGCGTAATAATTCCCTTGAAGTCCTTTGCCGCTTCTATATGAATATCAGCATTTTTTCCGGGACTTCCTACGATTGCAACATCACCGTTTCCGTTCTTGCCGATAAGTATACTCTGATAGCCGTGCTTGATAAGATTGTCAAGCATAATTCTTTCGGAGTTTTCCGCAGAGTAAATGTGCAGATTTTTTCCCATCCTGCGTTCCTGGCAGTATTGCTTTATTTCCTGTCTGATTTCATAAGGGATAGCGTCTTTAATTTCAGCTGACGGGCGGGAAGTATAGTAACCCTGAACAAGGTCGATACCAAGTCTTATGACGGTGCGGAGTTCCTCTGAGGTTTCAACGCCTTCAGCAAGTGATAATATACCGTTATCGTGACAGAACTCAATAATTTCACGTACAAAATGGCGTTTTTTACGGTCATTTTCAATATCGCTTATAAGTGAACGGTCTATTTTGACATAGTTTGGCATATACCTGAGCAGGTTCTGAATATTTGAATAGCCTGTTCCGTAATCGTCAATAGCTATTCTGATTTCCTGACGTCTGCAGAATTCCTTGATTTTATCAAAGTCGGCAGTATTGATTTCCGCCTGTTCAGTCATTTCAATAACGACCGTATCGGAATGTTTTGTAACCAGCTCAGCTACAAGCTCAGCGTCAGGACCTGAAATTTTTGTTTTAGGTATGCTGTTGATAAAAACCAGCCTGCCGCCGAAATCAGCCTTACGGCTGTCGATAATACAGAGAATATTGAGGAAAGTAGCACGTTCTATGTCATCAAGTCTTTTTGCATATTCCGCATATTTAATAACGTGGAATGGACTTGGACAGATATTGCTCTGCGGACGCATAAGAGCCTCGTAGGAATAAATTTCGCCGTCAACAGCGTTGACTATCGGCTGGAAATGATAGCTCAGAAGATTTTCGTCAATAATACGCATAACCTCTGTAAGCTCTGATTTTTCCTGTTCCGTGAGGACAGGTTTTTCCACGTCATTTTCCTTATCGTTCTGAAGCTTGATAAGCCTGTTTGCGATGGCCTCTATATCGTTCCATACCGTCTCGGAAAAATCATTTATATATTCCGATTTAAGCATCTCCAGTTCGTTTACATTATTTATTTCAAGTATTCTGCAAAGGAGTCTGTGCAGTGTTTCCGAATGTCTGTCCATTGCTGTTCACCTGCCTGTTTTTATATTGATTTTGCTTATTATACCATATGTACGTATTATTTTCAATAAATTTTATGTACCAGTAAATGAATTTTATATAATATTTCGGATAAAATTCCTGATTATATGGCTTGAATAAAAAAACAGAGTGACAATTGCCACTCTGTTTTTTCAGCTGATTTGGTTTATACAGCGTATTTCTGAGCAAATTCCGCAACGGGCATCGGTTTAGCATAAAAATATCCCTGAATAAGGTCACATTCCTGTTCTGTAAGGAACTCAACCTGCTCCTTGCTTTCGATACCTTCTGCAACGATTTTCATATTCAGTTTCTTTGCAAGGCCGATAACTTCGGACACGATCAGCAGACCTCTTTCTTCTGCATCTGCACCACGGAAGAAATCTGCGTCTATTTTCAGGACGTCGATACGGAGCTCCTTTAAAGAGTTAAGGGAAGAATAACCCGCACCGAAGTCGTCCATAGATACCTGAAATCCTGCTTCACGAAGCTTCTGCACCGTGTTCAGCAGCACATTCTTGTCATCAAAGAACGCACTTTCCGTAAGCTCAAGCTCAATTACATTATGGGGTACCTGATATTTGTCAACGATAGCACAGATATGCTCTGCAAGGTCTTCACGCGTAAAGTGAGCACGTGAAACATTGACGGAGATCGGCACCAGCTGTCGGCCTTCCGCAAGCCATTCGGACTGTACTCTTGCGATTTCTTCCAGCATATAATCATCAAGCTTGAGAATAAAACCGTTCTTTTCGAAAATCGGGATAAAGCGGTTCGGAGGAATAAAGCCTTCTGTCGGATGAATCCAGCGTACCAGTGCTTCCGCACCGCCGAGCACCTCTTCGGAAGTGCTGATCTTAGGCTGCAGGTACACCTGGAATTCTCTGTTTGCAAGTGCACGGTCCATATCATCCTCTACCTTGCGTTCCCACATCTTCTGCTTATTCATTTCGACGTCGAAATAAGCGATACTGCTCTCTGACTCATTATCTGACATTTCGCAGGCAATCATAGCGTTATTGTATAACTGCTCAACATCATATTCGCCTGCCTGAACAAGGTATATACCTGTGCTGAAATACATTTTCATTCCGGGAAGAGCCGTATTCAGCATATTTTCTATTTTATGAATACGTGCTTCAAGGTCAGCTTTGTCCGTATAAGTCAGTAAAAGACCGAAAGCTGAATTTTCCTGATGTGCCATAACCTCCTTACGCTGAATTTCTTTTTTCAGTGTGTTATGGAACTTTTCAATAAGCTCCTGACCCTTGTTTACACCGAAGCAGGTGCAGAAACTGCGGTATTTACGCATTTCCAGATGAAGCACAGCATAATTAAGCTGACCTCTCCTGTTTTTCTTCAATAAGCCTGTGCCTTTTTTGATAAATGAAAGCCAGTTATCTCCGCCTGTTACCATATCGGTGTAGATAATTTTTGTTGTTCTGCGGACACGCATTACCATACCGATAATAGAAATCAGATAATAAATTACAAAAATAGCGATCATAATTGCAAAAAGCACAAGTGATGTTATCATCATAATAAAATCACGGCGGAAAAACGGAACTTTATTGAGAACCATAACCTCCATATCATTTACAGGAACAACAAACCACAGCGTCATATGGGTAAAGGGCGTGGTAATATCAAGGTCAGTTTTTCCGATGATATTTATAATATCGTTGACCCCATCAATTTCTCTGATGCTTTCAATATCAACAAATAAATCTTTATTTACAACTACTTCATCGTCATTGATGATAAATACCTGGTCTTCATCATCGGAAAGAATTATACTGATTTTTTTCTCCCTGTCACCGATCAGAAACTCTGTGTCTATGGATTCATCTGTTTCAGGGTACACATTATTGCTTGACCACACGGGATTTTTGTCTGCGTCAATTACAGAAACCGCCTCAACTTCGTCAAGTATGTCAATGTGAGATAAAACGGTCTGTTCGATTTTATCCTTTGATTTCGCATCATAGTCCGCAAAAAGCTCTGCGACATTTTCAGTCTGTACAATGCTGTCCACAAGCTTTTTCTGTACAATATCAACAGCCGACGCTGACAGTACAGCAACCAGAATGATCGAAAAAAGTATAAGAATAAGAAAAAGCCCCAGCACAGAGGGCCAGATACGGCTTTTTTTAAGCTTCCGTATTCTTTGTTCCTTTGTTTTTCCCATAAACCATCTTCCTTCCGAATTTGTATCTGTACGCAGATGAATTCTGTTTATCATTATCTGAAATTATACCATACAATACCAATAAAGTAAAGTCAAAATACGGTCTAAATAATAAACTATTATCCTGAAATAAATGAACGTCAGCAGCCCGTTTTCAACGCACCTCTTTTACACACCCATTCCCATCATAATAAGTGCAACGCAGACTGTGCATATAATTGTCATTGTAACATAATCCTTAAAGGTGAATTTTTGTGATACATACTCACCGTTTTCTGCTGTATTATTAAGCTTCTGTTGGTAATTGCTGTTCATAAGATTGTCTCCTTTTTGTTTCATTAACAATATTATACGTCATATAATATTGTTTGTCAATAGGTAATTTAAAAAAATAAATTTTCCTTGCTATCATAGGAGATTACAGCAGCAGGGAAAGGTTATGTTTTATCACAGAAAATGTCAGCTTAAAATTAAATAACGGAAAGGATGCAATATTGTATATTGTGCTAAAAAAATCAGAATGAAGTTATTCTTTTAATAATCAGTTGAAAGATTTGTCGTATTATGGTATAATTAATAAAAATAAAAAACTGTGGAGGTATCAATATGTCAGATATAAAGTTTTCAGATATTATGTTAAACAGTATTTCAGACAATTGGTATATTATAGTCAACGTAGCCGCTTCGTTTGTATTTTTAATTCTTTCAGCTATATGGGCATATCGTGCACATATAAAATTCAGTGCAAATGATACTTGCAGTAAGTTTGATTATTATTCATTGGATATATTCTATACTATTTTTATTACCACAATTTCAATCTATCCGCTTCTGGGTATGTTCGGAACGGTACAGGCACTTTTATCTCTTGATATGTCGGGAGATATGAACGGATTAAAAGAGAACTTCTTTCACGCTCTTACTTCCACAGCGTGGGGTATAATTTTTGCGGTAATTTTCAAAATGATAAATGCAATAGCCAAACCCGGTATTGAAAATCAGATTGCAAAAGCTAAAAAATCATTATATAACCTGGGTGATGATGTATGAATAAACGGGAGATTATTTTAGATTTCACATCACTTTTGGATGTTGTAATGATCATATTGTTCTTTTTTATTCTTTTTTCAAACTTTGAAACCAAGGAAATGCAGGCGGCATTAGTCGATCAGGAAACTGAACTTCAGGCTAAATATGATCAGCTTAATGCTGATATGGAAAATAAACTTGCAGATGCAGATGAAGCGTATAAAAAAGCTTCTGAGTATCTGGAAAATTCCAGGCAGGTCAATGACCGTGCTGCTGAAAATGTCATAGGAATAAATGATTTTGTTAACGGAAACAGATTAAAGATCAAATTAGAAATGAGGACAAAAGAAGAAGGCTGGGAGCTGGAGATTTATTGCAATAATGAGAAATTACAATCAATTCCGCATTCTGTAATAACAAAGCAGGACGGGGAAAAAGAAACAGATACAGAGAAAATGACAAAGCAAATGCTGGAATTGTTATCGGAAACAGGGTATACGTCAGAGGATACAATTTTATGCGAGTTTGTTTATGACGCCAAAGAGGGAGGAACTGCCTCAGCGTATAAAGTATCGCACAAATTATTTGAGCAGGTGAAAAAGGAATATAAGCATTTCTTTTTTTCTGAAATAGATTTATCAATTTTTGAGGAGGAATAAAAATGGGAAAAGACTCTAAAAAGAAAAAATCACGTGGTTTTGGATTCCTTATTGTTTTGATAATTATAGCTGTTATTGTAGCTGCATTGTTATTATTGAGTAAGGGCGGATTTGGATTCGGAGGCGGAAGCAGCGGAGACGGTGATTCAGTTCAGGTAAATGCTACTGTTTCGGAAACCGCCGCTGAAACTGCAACTGAAGAGGCAGTTACGGAGGAAATCACATACATAGAAATTACTATTTCCGAAAATACATACATATATCAGAACAGACAGGCAGAACTGGATGAACTGATTGCGGAGTTGACTTCTTCCGCTGATAATGCACCCGTGAAGATTACAGATGATAATGCTTCTCAGGATGCATACTCAAAACTGATCGGAGCATTGGAAGAAAATAATATCAGCTTTATTGAATAAGTTCACCTAAAACCCGGCTTCTGTCGGGTTTTAGTACTATATTTTCATAGTCAGTGTCAGGATAATCTAAAGTAAACATATACGGAGGTTTTTATGTATTACGAAACATCAATAATACCATATATGAACGACACCATAACTGAGGTGCTTAAGGAACATTTTGACGTAAAATGCTGTGAAAGAGGGCATTGGTGGTTTACTGAATGGGACAACCACTGCCGTAAGGTTTTTAATGTTTACGCTCTTAAAAGCTCTTACTGGCCAATGTACTGGGGCTATAATTTTGATTTTATTCCATGGGAAAAGAACCCGCTTAAATGTAGTGGAAAGCTTGGTTATTTCCGAACAGAAAAAGCTGTTCATATTGACTTCGGAGGAAGTCCTTTTCCGTATATTGACTATATGGATTTTTTCTCTCCCGGCCTGAAACCTGACCGTGACCATGCTGCAATACGAGAAGAATATTTCGTTCCGACTTATGGTCCTGACGCTGAATGGGCAAGAGAACACATAGGTGAAATTGTAAGGCGTAATGTACCGTTTATGCAGGACTGGTTCGGACGCATTAAAACGATAGATGATATTATTGCACAAGAAACTGAATATATCAGTGAAAACCATACTGATATATCATTTCCATACGGCTCATATTGGGTACGTGGCTTTCTTTATGCCAAGCAGCATCGTATGGACGAAGCTATTGCCGATATACAGCTTATTTATGAGCGTTACAGCAAGGATAAGCAAATTCCGCAGAACGTGCTTAAAAAGCTTTACGAAGTGGATAAGATGATTGACTAAGCCTGCTTTTACTACATAAAAAAGAGTGATACATATGAATAAAAAAATTATTCTCATACATCGTGCATTGTTTTGGCTTAATACGGCAATACTTGCGGCAAGTCTTGTGTTTTTTCTTCTAAAATGGAACGGACTGCCTGATGAGATAGGTATACATTTTGATGCATACGGTAATTTTGATGTTACTGCTTCAAAATATTACGGTTTCTATCCTCACGTGGTAGGTGCTTTCTTTATAATCGGTATTGCAGTTTCATCGTATTTTATAAAAAATAAAAGCTCAGGACTTAAAATAAGTGAAAAAGGAGAGCTGCTGTTCAGGTCGGAATTACTGCTGACACTGGATATGCTTCTCTTTATACCGTGCGTTTATTTTTCGCAATGGGCATATTCGGTTTCCGTGCAGAAGCCGCTGAATGTTGATTTTTTCGGAACTTTTAGTGTGGCAATACTGATGATGGTGCTTGCGGGCATTGTCATACAGGTGATTACCTGCCGTAAATACAGGATAAATACGGAGCGCAGGGAAAAGTCGGACGTGACCCACAGAATTTGCAGACTGACAGCGTGGCTGCTGACCGTAAGCGGTATACTGGTGCTGATTCTTGTATGGGAGCGACTGCAAGGTGAAAACGGGACCGCATATTTTGCGAATTTTGACGCAGATCTGGACAAGAAACTGCTGTTAATTCCGCACCTGCTGGTATCAGCACTGCTTGTATTTTTTGAAGTTAATTCCGTAAGGGCAGTCAGGGCAGGCAATCATCTTCTTGTTTCGCTTACAGACAGTTTAAAGCTGATATGCGGAGTATTTTTCTTCTGGTGGAATATTGTGCTTGCCTCTGAAATGAGGATAGGTATAATTTCGGTGAGCCTGTTTGTTTTGCTCTGCACAGCATTTATCGTCCGCTATTTATTAAAAAGACGGAGTAAAAACAATTGAACAGACAATAAAAAGCCTCGTAAATACGCTTGTTTACGAGGCTTTTGGTGTTTTTCAGCGATACAGCAGCATTTTAATTCTGTAACGCAGCTTACCTTTGAATATGATATTGCGCAGGAAATTATATGTCATTTCTGCATCTTCGATATGCTGTGGATTTATGCAGGCGTCGGAATAAAGTATTTTTTCGTAGTGGGATATGAAAGCAACATAATTTTTAAAGTCATATTCCGTGATACCGCATAATCTCTGGCTGTATTCCGCTAAAGTTTCACCTGTTCTGATTTTATAGCCGATATGTTTAAGATAGCGTAAATTTTCACGGGTCAGGTATCGGAATTTTTCGTCATTGTCCATACGGCGGTATTTTATTTTTGAGTAAATACGGCTGTACAGATACAATAACAGCAGAAATCCTATAACAGACAGGACGGGGATAATAAATATCCTTGCGTCAAAGCGTTCGGATTTTTCGTCCTCATTATCGGATACATCGCTTTCCGTATCGGAAATGTCATCCTCGTAGTATTCCTCTTCCTCATAGGAGAAGGAAACGTTCTGCCTGTCCGATGTGATCCAGCTTCCGCCGTTGGAGTAACCAGGGGTAGGCTCAAAAGAGATCCAGCCTGCATTATCAAAATACACCTCAGGCCATGCGTGTGCCTGACTCTCGTTTACAACGATTTTGTATGACGGATCAGATTTTGCATAATAGCCCTGTACATATCTGCACGGCACTCCCAGCTCACGTGCCATAAGAACAAATGCCGTAGCGTAATGTATACAGTAGCCCTTTTGGGAGGCAAGCAGAAAATAATCCAGATAGCTGCTGCTGTCATTTACCGAGGAGGGGAGAGCGCCATCGGATTTTGAATATTCCATTTTGCACAGATAAGCTTCAAGATTTTTCATCAGCTCATATCTGTTCTGTGAATTGCCCCGTATCTCTTCAAGTATTTTTCCGACTTCCTCGGATACGCCTTCCGAAACAGCGTATTTATCATAGATACGGCTGTGATATTCCTGATAGCTGTTGAAGGAATAGATGCTTTTATCTATGGAGGAGTTATTGACGGTGTTTAACCAGTCCGATTCGGTAACAGGCTGTGCAGTGTTCAGCATATCTATAAATTTCGGGTCGTCCGAATTAAGCGTGTAATGCGAGAGAAAATATTCGTCACCCGTATTCATTCTTCGTTTTGTGATTATGCTGTTGTTTCTGTCGCTGTAGGGCGGATTGTTTTTCATTGAGGTCTCCAGCTTTAATTTTGCGGGAGCAAACATAAATTTAGTGTTGGGAAGCTGATTTTCATAACGGATGTCTGTTTTCTTGAAATAATCGAAGCGGTTTTCCTCATCATATTTATTGACAGCACACAATGTTTCAAGGGTATCCATCATTCTGTCGGTGCTTTCATTTTCCGTATCAAAAATCCAGCCTTCACCGTTAAATTCTCCGCTTACACAGCCTATCAGCCTGAGATTGCTTATTCTTGAATTTGACGATGTAACAACAAGGACCTCACGGTCTGTACTGCGGATGTTGTCGTAAAATCCGCTGGTGTCGGAAAAGCCTATATCCGCATATTCCTCATAGGGGTGAGAGATAAAATTAATCAGCTTGTTTATGTAAACGGAAGCATTGATGTAAATGTCCTTTACAAACTGCCAGTCGTAAGGAGTATCGGGTGCAGGGATAAGATGTACCGTTATGCACAATGCAAGCAGTACAGGTGATATTCTTGCAACGTGTTCCTTTATGTCGGGATAGCCTTTCTTTTTCCATTTGCTCTGTATTTCGGCAGTTATGTAAATGCACAGTAAAAACAGTATCAGAGTGAAGGCGGTTTTGCCTATGTCCCATTTGCATACCATTCCGACGATACTTAATATAAATAAACCTGCTGCGGCACATCTTCTTGCCCATACGTTGTTTTCTGTGAGTATTCCTGTGGCAGCCGCTGCCACGGATATGCAGGTATTCCAGCCAAGCCACCCGTAATCTGTTATAAGAAGCTGACGGAAAGTTTCACCTGCCGCAAGCAGGAGTCCTGCGGCAAAAACTGCGGTTACACCGATTAAACGGAACCTGTTCTTCCTGCTGATATGACGGAGAATGATTATCAGCAGACAAACACCGCAGTTTACCGAATACCCGATAATACTGTCCTGGGGCATACCCGTGTATCTGCTGAAAAACATCGTCATAAGCAGGGACAGCGGTATAATGTTTATAATATCATAAAAAATATTCATTATCCAATATCCTCCGCCAGTTCGTCATAAGGTGAAAGTTTTATAAGCTTTGAACGGTTGAAGCCTGATAAATCGGGAATGTTGTTTTCATCGTCGGTGACAAAGAAAATCACGGTTGAAATTTCATTCCGCTCAAAAAGTTCAAGCATTTTTTCGGTTTCGCTGTCCCAGGATGAAAGAACGAGGAATATCATTGAGCTGTTGAAAATATCCGCACGCTGAGTAACGGCGCCGTATAATGCCGTATGAGAATTTTTGCCGTCAAAGGAAACGGACGAAAGGGTCTCGTAGAATTCTTCGAACTTTGCCGTGTCGCCTACGGATGAGCGTATCATTTCCTGCTGAAAATGATATTCTGACGATAAAATGTTGTGTCTGCTGAAATAATATGCAGCAGCAAGGGTAATTTCAAGTATTTTGTTTTCAACTGGTATATAAACGGAAATATCATCGCTTATTCTTGACGTGTCTGTGATGATTGCGATTTCCTGATTGCCTGTTCCCGTCTGAGTCCTGGTCATAAGCGTACCTGTTCTGGCGGACTGACTCCAGTTGATAAGTCTGCGGTCATCCCCCGGAACATATTCACGGCTTAAAATATCAAGCTCGGATTTGTTCTGTTCCGAAGTTCTTACAGCGTCGGCAAGCTCAATTCCGCCGATGCTTTCAAGTTTAATCAGCTGTGGTCGGACAACTGCCTGCACACGCTGTCTGGCTTTGTAAGTTATCCTGAAAAGGCGGAAATAATCCTGCATTTCTATTTCCTTGATACCCACATCATATTCACCTCTGTAACGGCAGATAAGACTGGTTTCCTTTTCGATCCTTGTCTTGGGCTGTAATTCGTATTCAGGCTCATCATCAAGGGAGGTTATCCTTGAAAATGAGGAGAAGAATTTTACACGTATTCCCGCAAATACCAAAGGACATTCGTTTACAAGCGAAAAACGATAACGTACAGGCTCATTTACCGTTACATATCTGCGTTCAATATTCTGATAGATGTGGAAGAGAATATATACGGCTAAAAGATATAGCAATGAAAAAAACGGTATAAGCGTCAGAACAGCAAAAAAACCATAGCTGACAGCTCCGCCTCTGAAGCTTATAGCTATCAGGGATAATATCCACAGGCAGAACCAGATAATTCTGTTTCTTTTCATAAAGCCCCCATTTTTCTGTAATTACTGCGGTGTTGTTGTTTCGGTCGTATCAGATAGGAATTCTTGTTTTCTGAAGAAGCTGTTTGATAATATCGTTCTTGTTTTCCTTTGCAATTCTTGCCTCAGAGGTAAGATTAAGACGGTGACAAAGTACATACGGTGCGACTGCTTTTATGTCGTCGGGCTTGACAAAATCACGTCCGCCGATAAAAGCCTTTGCCTGTGACGCTTTTATAAGGGTAAGCACCGATCTGGGGCTTGCACCGAGAACAAATCGGTTTTCGTTTCTGGTCATAGCCACAATAGCCTGAGCGTAGCGTATCAGCTCATCCTTAATTGCAACATTGGCGACCTTTTCTTTAATATCCAGTATATCCTGAGCTGTAATAACGCTCTGAATTGTATCTGTAAGCTTGCCTGAAAGCATATTCTGTGCCATTCTGAACTCCTCTTCCTCGTCGGGATAGTCCAGGGTAAGCTGCATCATAAATCTGTCTATCTGTGCTTCGGGGAGCTGGTAAGTACCGATAAATTCAGTGGGGTTCTGTGTGGCAATTACCATAAAAGGCTCAGGAAGCTTATGCTTGACACCGTTGACGGTGGTCTGACCCTCCGCCATTGCTTCAAGGAGAGCCGCCTGTGTTTTGGGTGAGGTACGGTTTATTTCGTCAGCAAGCATGATCTGGTGCATAATCGCACCCTCACGATACTCAAATTCACCTGTTTTCATATTGAATATTTCCGTACTCATAACGTCGGTCGGAAGGGTGTCAGGGGTGAACTGTATTCTTCCGAAATCGCAGTCAACGGATTTTGCAAGAGCTGTTGCCAGCGTGGTTTTACCGACTCCGGGGACGCCTTCCAGAAGAATGTGACCTCCCGCAAAAAGGCAGATCATTACGTTTTCGATCAGTTCTTCCTTGCCCACAAAGTATTCGCCGATATGCTTTTTAAGCTTGTTTACCATCAGTATGTCTCCTTTCGGTATGCACAGATTAAATTCTGTCGATAATATTTTTAATTTCAGAATAATTGTATTTAATTATAACACAGTTTATTATAAATTACAACATATTTATATTTTAATGTTAAAGCAGGCAATATCACGATTAAGCTTATAAAAAAATGTAGACAGGAGCAGTGCATTGTGCTATAATTAAGGTGAAATCAGGCGTGATACAGGAAGGTGAATGAAAAAATGAAAGCGATAAAGAAGACAGGAGTGATCGTGGTGTTTATATCAGCAATTCTATCTCTTTTCGGCTGTAAACCTCAGGTGCTGGACGGCCCCGGAATGGTCAATAAGGCACAGTGGACAGCATTTACCCTGTCAAGGAGTGACAGCTATGCACAGTACAATTTCTCTTTCACCGTAAAGGACAGCGATTACGGTGCTTCTGTTACCGGATACTGCCGTGACGGTGAGGGTAATTATTATGAAAACGAAAGCGGTATTCCCGTGCCGTATGAAACAATAGCAGCCCTTCGTGAGCTTGGGATAGATGACCTTGAAAATATTTCGGATACACCGTCGGATGAAGAACTGCCCGAAGTTACGGATGAGAGTACAGTTGAGCTTTCCGTGATATATTATACTGATCTGGAAAAGGAAAAGGCGGTAACATCCGAGCTTTCGATCGGAATATATGAAATACTGCTGCCGCTGTTTGCAGAAAGCAGTACCTGACTGGTGAGCAGGTTTTGCAATGATAGAAATTGAATATTGATAAAAAGGGTTATGGTGGTTATCATAGCTCTTTTTTACTGCTTGCTCCTCCTTATCTTAAGCTAATCTTAAGGTACAGCTTAAGTGAAATTCAGCTTGGTGATATAAAATAAAATCAGCAAGGAGGAAATGAAAATGCTTGAATGTTTTAATCTGAAAAAATCCTATAAGGGTAAATGTGTTGTTGATAATCTGAGTTTTAATGTAAACAAGGGTGAGATATTCGCCTTTCTCGGAAGCAACGGTGCAGGAAAGACAACTACAATAAAAATGATACTTGGTCTTGTTGGAACAGATAGCGGAGAGGTAAAAATCGCTGAAAATATCCGTATCGGTTATTCTCCCGAAACGCCGTATTTTCCGCCCTTTCTCACAGGCTATGAGGTACTTGAATACTACGCAGGTATTCAGAAAATTTCAAAAGATGAGCGAAAAACAGAGATACCGAAACTGCTTGAAACGGTAGGACTTGAAAATGATAAAACCAGGGTTAAGAATTACTCAAAGGGTATGCTGCAAAGACTTGCTCTTGCACAGGCTTTGCTGGGAGATCCTGAGCTTATTATTCTTGATGAACCGACGGCAGGACTTGACGCACTGGGACGCCTTGAAATAATGCAGCTTATCGAAAAGCTGAAAAAATCAGGCAAGACGATAATCATAAATTCGCACATCCTCAACGATATTGAACGTATCTGCGACAGGGGCATAATCATAAAAAAAGGTGTGCAGATGGGAGTATGGAACAAGTCTGATAACAATACGAAGACCCTTGAAGAAATTTTCCTTGATTTAGTGGGAGGTATCACAGAATGACAATTGCAATTACTGCTCTTAAAGAAAAAATCCGCAGAAAAGAGCTTTACATAGTTTCGGCAGCGGAAATGATGTGGATATACACGTTATCCTTACGGGACTGCTTGCAGTTTACGTGTTTACGGTGATGATTATCGTGTTTAAAAGAAAGGAAGCCTGATTATGAAAAAGGTTATAGCGTTTGTTCTTGTGGGGGTAATTCTTGTTGTGGGAGTAATTGCAACGGGGACTTACGGTCTTGCTGAAGAAAACATTGAAATTTATGAGCGTGCGGTATCTTTTGAAGATGATTTTGGCTTTGACGGTTTTTATATTACTGATTAT
>JAFQUQ010000024.1 GCA_017408395.1 Oscillospiraceae bacterium | reverse complement strand
GTAGAGCAGGGGACTGAAAATCCCCGTGTCATTGGTTCGATTCCGATCGGAGGCACCAAAACAGAATGACGCTTAATTGGTGCAATAGTGCTGATATAGCGCATTCTATGCGGATTTAGCTCATCTGGTAGAGCGCCACCTTGCCAAGGTGGAGGTAGCGAGTTCGAGCCTCGTAATCCGCTCCATATTTAATTCGTCGGGGCAATAGTCTCGGCGTTTTGTTTTGCGGATTTAGCTCATCTGGTAGAGCGCCACCTTGCCAAGGTGGAGGTAGCGAGTTCGAGCCTCGTAATCCGCTCCATTTTTTTATACGGACTTCTGACTGCTTCGGCAGTCTTTTTTTATGCTGTGAAACAGGGAATAATTTTAAAAAGCTATTTCTTTTTCAATAAGTGTGTGGTATAATAATAGTGTATGGGTTATTCGCCCTTTTATTGCTTATTTTTAAGGAGGACCTTTTATGAAAAAAACAATTTTCCGTGCTTTATGGATCGCCGCAGTTGCTCTCGGCGGAGTTTCTCTTGTTACTGTCGCTCTGAAAACTCTTGACCTTGAAAGCAAGAAATATATTGACATCTGATTATAAACTGTATATTTAACTGCAAATTATACAGGGAGTATCTGCATTATGAATAAATATCAGAAGCTTGCGAGTAATACACTGATATTCGCAATCGGCTCATTCGGCGCAAAGCTGCTGAGTTATTTCCTTGTCAGATTTTATACGGGATGTATGTCAACGGAGGATTACGGTATTGCCGAAATGCTTCAGCAATCGGGAAACCTTATTTACCCTGTTGTAACGCTCAGTATGGCGGATGCGCTCATCCGCTTCGGCCTTGACAAGGCTTACGACAAGAAACAAATCTACACCACCGCCGTAACCTCGACTTTATGCGGCCTTGCGGTGCTGGCGGCGTTTATGCCGCTTATAGGAAGCATTAAAATGTTCAGCGGATACAGCGTACTGCTGCTTGTTTACTGCTTCTTCTCTTCCTTTAAACAGCTTACCGCAAGCTTTATCCGTGCAAGGGGACTGGTCAAGCTTTTCGCTGCGGACGGCATAATGTCCACCCTTATTACGGTTGTAAGCAACATTATCCTGCTTAAAGTCTTCGACTTTGGTGTAACAGGGTTTATCTGCTCAATTATAATCTCCGATGCGCTTTCTCTGCTGGGACTCTTTATAATCGCAGACCTGCACAAATACATCGACCTTAAAAGTCTTGACAAGACCCTTTTCAAAAAGATGGTCAGATATTCTGCGCCCCTTATACCGACCTACGTTTTATGGTGGATAACCTCGGCGTCGGACAGATGGTTCGTTATTGAAATGGTCAGCGAGCACGACAACGGCATTTACAGTGCCGCTTACAAAATCCCCAACCTGCTTATGGTGGTCACTACGCTTTTCTATCAGGCGTGGCAGATGTCGGCTATCGAAAACAAGGACGACAAGGGTCTGGCCAAATTCTACACCCAGGTTTATTCGGCGTACTCCTCGCTGATGTTTATGGGTGCGGCAGGGCTTATTATGATAGTAAAGCCGCTGACCTACATTATGGTTGACAAGGACCCTGTTAAAAACTTTACCTTCGCTTATCACTACACGCCTATCCTCGTTATTGCGATGATTTTCCAGTGTATGTGCCAGTTTCTTTCCAGCGTTTACAACGTTAAAAAGAAAAGTATGAACTCTATGCTCACAAGCCTTGTGGCGGCAGTCGTAAACATCGGACTGAACTTCCTGCTTATACCACATCTGGGCGTTTACGGTGCGGCAATTGCAACTGCGGCGGCATATTTTGCCTGCTTTGCGGTAAGAATTTTTGATACAAGAAGCTACATAAAGTTTAATGCAGGCTTTTTTAAACTGTTTGTAAATACCGTTGTGGTCTGCTATATGGCGCTTGTTGCCATTACCGAGCCTAAACTGACGTATGTTCAGCTTATCGTGCTGTTTATAGTGACGGTGGTATTCAACTTCGACGCTATTTTAAGCACACTGCGGAAAATTTTATCACGAAAGTTTAAAAAAGCTCCGCCGAAAGCCGAACAGCCCTTAACAGACGAAAAGCCCTTTGAGGAGTCCCCCGAAGAAGAGCTTCCCGAGGGCAGAAATATTGTTATGATCACAAGAGATACCGATGATGAATCTGAAAGGACGGATTAAAATGATAAATGTCAAAGAAATGAATAAAACTTACAGCCGCTATGTGTGGCAGACAAATTCCAACGAGGATTTTACCGAAAACCTTAAGCTTTTCACACTTCAGGCTAAAAATACAACCTATGCTCTGGCTGCACTTGAAAGCGGTCTTATCGCTCACGTTTATTTCGGAAAGAAAATCGAGGACGACGACCTTTCCTACCTGCTCCGTCTTGACAAGAACCCCTGGACTCTTAAGGTAAACGCAAGAGACGCAGGCACAATTATGGACTCAACTCCTTTTGAATATCCCTGTCACGGCAAGGGCGACTACCGTGAGCCTTGTCTGATGGTGATGGATAAGAACGGTATGTCTACCTGCGATTTAAGATATGTTTCCCATAAAATTTACGGCGGAAAGCCTGCTCTTTCAACAGAGGGTATGATGATGCCTGCTACATTTGCAAATGAAGACGAGGCTGAAACTCTCGAAATCACCTGCATTGACAAGGTATCCGGTCTTGAAGCGGTGCTTGTTTACACAGCCTTCAAAAACCTTGACGTTATCACAAGAAGCGTCCGCTTAAAGAATACAGGTGCAGACGCTATAAACATCAGACGTGTCCTTTCTGCCTGCGTTGACTTTGAATTCTGCAATTACGATATGATTACCCTCAACGGCTCGTGGGCAAGAGAACGTATCATTGAAAGAGCTCCTCTCCACCACGGCAAACAGGGCGTTGACTCTGTAAAGGGTGAATCCTCACATCAGAACAACCCTTTCATCGCTCTCGTTTCCCACAATGCCGACGAGGATATGGGCGAGGCTTACGGCTTCAATCTCGTTTACAGCGGCAACTTCTTTGCACAGGCAGAGGTTACTCAGCATAAACATACCCGTGTTGTTATGGGTATCAATCATTTTGACTTCAACTGGCTCCTTGAAAGCGGCGCTGAGTTTACAGCTCCTGAGGTCGCTATGGTTTATTCAAGCGAGGGTATAGGCGCAATGTCAAGAACTTATCACGACCTTTACCGTCAGCACCTCATCAGAGGCGAATACAAGGACAAGCGCCGTCCTATCCTTATCAACAACTGGGAAGCTACATACTTTAATTTCAACACGGAAAAGCTTATCGACATTGCCAGGGAAGCGTCCAAGCTTGGAATTGAAATGCTTGTTATGGACGACGGCTGGTTCGGTCACAGAGATTCCGACAACAGCTCACTGGGCGACTGGTTTGTTTACGAAAAGAAGATAAACGGCGGCTTAAAGTACCTTGTTGACGAAGTAAACAAGCTTGGTATGAAGTTCGGCATCTGGTTTGAGCCTGAAATGATCTCTCCTGACAGCGAGCTTTACAAGGCACACCCCGAATGGGCTATCCAGATCGTAGGCAGAGATATGTCAATGTCAAGAGAACAGTACGTCCTTGACTACTCAAACCCTGAGGTAAGAGATTACATCTACGGTCTTATGAAAAAGATTCTGGACAGTGCAAACATCGAGTACATCAAGTGGGATATGAACCGTCAGCTTACAGAGGTAGGCTCTACATACCTTCCTGCTGAAAGACAGCGTGAGCTGTGGCACAGATACGTTCTGGGCGTTTACGACGTTATGAACCGTCTTACAACAGACTACCCACACATTCTCCTTGAAAACTGCTCAGGCGGCGGTGCAAGATTTGACCCTGCTATGCTTTATTTTTCACCGCAGATCTGGTGCTCCGACGATACAGACGCTATTGAACGTCTTAAAATCCAGCACGGTACTTCTATCTGCTATCCTGCTTCCGCAATGGGTGCTCACGTTTCCGACTGCCCTAACCACACCGTAGGCAGAAGCACTCCTTTTGCTACAAGAGGTGACGTTGCAATGGTAGGTACCTTCGGCTACGAGCTTGACGTTACAAGAATTCCGCAGGAGGACCGTGACGCTATCCCAGGACAGATCGCAGAATTCAACAAGTACAACCCTGTTATCAGAACAGGCGATCAGTACAGAATCGGCAATATGTTTGAAGATACCACCTGGGATGCGTGGATGTTCGTTGCAAAGGATAAGTCGGAAGCCCTGTTCACATTCGTACAGGTACTCGGCAGACCAAATTATCCTTGCAGACGTGTAAAGCTTAAGGGACTTGACCCTGACGCTAAGTACAGAAACGAAATGACAGGCGAAGTACACAGCGGCGCCGCATTAATGAATGCAGGCGTAAACGTAGCTGTTGACGGCGACTTCAAATCCGTGAAGATGTATTTTGTAAAGGTATAATAATAACGAGGCTGTTGTGTAAAATCGCAACAGCCTCGTTTTAATTGGTACTGTAAATTTTTCAGTCAAGTAAAATCTTCTCCACCGTTTCCGCAATAAAATCAAAGCCTTCAACGGCGCTTATATTACTTGGCGTAATATTTTTACTCCACATTACAAATGGTACGTACTCTCTTGTGTGGTCGGTACCCTTGAAGCAAGGGTCACAGCCGTGGTCGGCGGTGATTATTACTGTATCATCGTCGCCAAGCTTCTCCATAAGCTTTCCCAGCTGCACGTCAAAATCGTTAAGCGCTTTTGTGTAGCCCTCAACGTCACGGCGATGACCGTAGCTCATATCGAAGTCCACTAAGTTTACAAAGCAAAGACCGTCAAAATCCTTATCCGCATATGCAAAAGCCTTTTCCATACCGTCGTCATTGTTTCTGGTACGTACAAACTCTGTAATGCCCCTGCCGGCAAAAATATCATATATCTTACCTACCGCAATAACGTCCTTTCCGTTTTCCTTAAGCTTGTCGAGAACTGTCTGGGCAGGCGGCTCAAGAGAAAAGTCGTGACGGTTTGATGTACGTTTAAAATCGGGATACTGTCCGATAAAGGGACGTGCTATCACTCTGCCTACGCCGTGCTTTCCGACAAGAATTTTCCGTGCGGCTTCGCAGTATTCATAAAGCGTTTCAACGGGCACGATCTCCTCGTGTGCGGCAATCTGGAACACGCTGTCTGCGGAGGTGTAAACTATCAGCGCACCTGTTTCCATATGCTCTCTGCCGTAATCCTTTATGACTTCTGTTCCCGAATAGGTCTTATTGCAGAGTACGGCTCTGCCTGTTGCCTTGCTGAACTCGTCAAGCACCTCCTGCGGAAAGCCGTCAGGGTAGGTGGGAAGAGGCTCAGGAGAAACCACTCCTGCAATTTCCCAGTGACCGATAGTTGTATCCTTGCCCATTGACTTTTCACGCAGTCTGCCGTAAACGCCCTGCGGCTCATTTACGGGAGTACCGAAGCTTATACCGTCTATGTGAAAAGCCCGAGCCTGCTCATATTCGGCATAGCAAGCTTTCCTGTCCTAAAGCAGGAGCCGAAGGTGTCCGCACCCGTATCTCCGAATTTTTCCGCATCCGGAGCATAGCCTATACCTGCACTGTCAAGCACAATCAGAAATACTCTTTTCATAAATAACCGCCCTTTCATAAAAAAGCTCCCCTGTTACGGGGAGCTTGAAATTTACGCTGAAGTTTAATCCTTAAGACCAATCTTCTTGAGGAAATCCTTTGTGGATTTGTCAATAGCGCTTGTATAATAATCGCTTATCTTGCTTCCCTTTGTGTAGAAATAGATGGTGAATGTACGTGAATTCTTGTCATCAATGCTGAGATAACCGTCAGTGATAAGCTTAGCCTTTGTCTTTTTGGAAGCGGATTTTAAGATGCTGAAAATAGCTTCGCTGTTGTTCTTGTAAAGATAATTGATAACACTCTGATAAGCAGCGTCGTCTGTCATCTGGATTGTAACGGCAGCCTTGCCCTTTGTTGCGGCAGAAGCGATTTTTGAGATAAGAAGGCTCTTTGCTTCTGTTGCATCGGCAGCTGTAAGCTTATACATTTTATAATAGCCCCTGCTGCTTGATTTTGCGGCAGGAATATCATATTCGATTTTATCTGCTTTGTGGGTCTTGCTTATCTGAGCGTCGCTTATCATAAAGTAGTTGTAGCTTAAATTGTCCTTGAGAGGGGATTCAGGGTCGTCCCAGGTAACGTCAACGTTGTACCACTTTTTATTGTAGTAAACCTTGTTCCACATATGTTCTTCGCCTGCATAGCCTGTTACGTTTACGGTGTAAATGCCTGCTTTGCGGCAGATATAAGCAAATGCTTGTGAGTAGCCGTCACATTTTGCTTTCTTTGCTACGAGAGCGCCGTAGGCTGTACCTGCTGTTTTAGCGTCCTTGTCGTAGGTGCACACCTTGATGATGTAGTCGTGGATATACTTGATTTTTGTGTAAGTGCTTGTATCATCATCAAACTTTGCAATTACAGCGTCAGCCTTCTTGTCCATCTGTTCAACCATCTTGATAACGCTTTCCTTGTTGTATCGGTAATCCATATGGATTTCAGTATAGGAAGAACCTATTCTGTACTGAATACCTTCAAGATTAAAGGTAAGGCTGTCGTAATAGTAAGCTGTGTTTATAAGCTTTGAGAGGGTTTCCTCAGACATTTTGCCAAGCTTGACGCTTGACTTCTGATTCATAATAGCCTCTCTTATTTTAAGATAGTTTGCCTGTTCTTTTTCAGTCATTTTCTGATAATAGTAAGGCATAAGCTCGGTCTTTTTCTTGCCCATAGCAGTTGTCTTTGCCTGTGCCGCAGAAGCTGTTGCGGCAATATCAAAGGAAGTCCCCTGAACGCCTACGCCGCTTACAACGGAGAGTGCCATCAGGGCACACATTAAAAATGAAATTATTTTTTTCATAATATACCTCCCGTATGAATTTTAATACACTATTATATTAACATATATTATTAAAAATAGCAATAGATTTATAAAATAAAATGCGTAATCCGTATTTTACAGATTACGCATCAGATTGTCGATAAAGTTGCAATTGAGAAAAAATTGCACAAAAACGCTCGACGTTAAAGTTTAGGTCAAGCCTTTTCAAAGGCTTGCGGGGTCAAGGGGCAGAGCCCTTGTCGCCCTCCGCAGAGGGCGAAATTCCTTCCCTTAGAGGCGATCCGCAAGGGGTGAATTCAAAAACAGTCCAGTGGACTGTTTTTGACGAGGGG